>JAGGWR010000150.1 GCA_021163445.1 Candidatus Tharpella aukensis | reverse complement strand
GGCTAATCGCGGTGAAAATATCTGTGTTGTTTTTATCAATAATGCGGTTTACGGTATGACCGGCGGCCAGATGGCACCGACTTCTCTGATTGGTCAGAATACAATGACTACACCGACCGGACGCAATCCTGAAGTTGATGGCTATCCTCTGCATATTACCGATGTAGTGGCTGAATTCCCTGGGGTTACTTATGCTGAACGGGTTTCGGTGGCCACGCCGGCCGGTATTCGCAAGACAAAAAAAGCCATTCGTAACGCTTTTCAGACTCAGGTTGATGGTTTAGGGTATTCAATTGTTGAAGTTCTTTCGCCCTGTCCGACTAACTGGAAGATGGATCCGGTAACCTCTTGCAAATGGATTGAAGAGGAGATGGTGAAAGAGTATAAGCCCGGATTGCTTACCGATAAGCGCGAAGAGAGAAGGAAGGAAAAGGGATGATTGTAAAAACGCTTTGCGCCGGTTCCGGCGGTCAGGGGGTGATGACCCTCGCTAATGTTATGGGTAATGCAGCTATGTTTCAGGGCTTTCATGCCACCTATCTCCCGGCCTATGGTGCGGCTATGCGCGGGGGGACGGCTAACTGTACGTTAACAATCGCTGATGAAGAGATTGCTTCGCCGGTTGCTTCAGCTCCTGATATTGTTGTAGCCCTAAATCCACCATCAGCTGTAGCTTTTATCAATCGTCTGGTACCTGGAGGCAAATTGCTCTATAACTCCTCGATTGTGACTGAGGTTCCAGAGCGTAAAGATATTGAAGTTGTGGCAATTCCGGCCAACGATATTGCTCTGGCATTGGGCAATGACCGGTCAGCTAATATGGTGATGCTGGGTGCATTTGCCAAATTGGCCGGGGTGCCGAGTCTTGATGCTATTATCTCCAGTATCGAATTTCTTATGGGAAAGAAAAAATCACTTGTTGAAATAAGTTGTAAGGCTGTAACTAAAGGTGCCGATTTTATTTCCGTCTAAATAACGGCTGGAAAAGAATAATTACAGAAAATTAAGCTATTTTTTGGAGTTTTATATGTCTATTACGCAACTCTCGATTGCTATTGATAATACACCGGGTCGGCTAAGTCAGATCTGTGAAATTTTAGAGAAAGAGCAGATTAATATTAAAGGTTTTATGGCGTGTTCAGAGCTTGATCCTGATCGTTTTAAAATTATTGTTGATACTCCGGAACAGGCCTATAATGTGTTGATGGCCAATGGTTTTGCCGTGCATAGCAAAGAGGTGGTTGCGGTCGGAACCCCGGATCATCCAGGTGGACTCAATGTGATTTTACGGGCTTTAAATGAAGCCCGGGTAAATGTTGAAACCCTTTATCCTTTTATTACTTTGAAGGGCGATGATGCAATCTTGATCGTTGAAGTTGATGATATCCAGAAAGCTAAAGAGATATTACGCAGCCAGTGGATTAAAACCTATGGTGAAGAAATTTACCAGTTTTAGATTATACTTACATTTTTTGTTTTATAATTCCGGGGACACTGTTTAGGCGGTGTCCCTTTTTGTAGTGCGCTCCCAGGAGAAAAAAGTGAGTAAAAAACTCAAGATTGAATATGCCGAGAGAATAAAGCAGTTACCACCCTATCTTTTTGCCGCGATTGATGCGAAAAAGGCTGAGGTTCAGGCGCAAGGGGTTGATGTCATTGATCTTGGCGTCGGTGATCCGGATATGCCTACCCCGGCCCATATTATTCAATCCCTTAAGCTGGCGGCGGACAAGAGTGAGAACCATCAATACCCATCGTATGTCGGTATGCCTTCATTTCGGCAGGCTGCTGCTGACTGGTTTAGCCGCCGTTTCGGGGTGACTTTTGATCCGGCTGCCGAGGTTGTCTCGCTGATCGGTTCAAAAGAGGGGATCGCCCATATGCCTCTGGCCTTTGTTGATCCCGGAGACTATGTCCTGGTTCCCGATCCCGGTTATCCGGTTTATGCGATTGCGACAAGTTTCGCCGGGGGGGTGCCGTACATGATGCCGCTTAAAGCGGAGAACGGTTTTTTGCCTGATCTTGACGCGATCCCGGAAGCGGTTGCGCAAAAATCTAAATTGATGTTTATCAATTATCCTAATAATCCTACCGGCGCTGTGGCTGATTACGATTTCTTTGTTAAGGTCGTTGAATTTGCGGCCCGTTATAATATTATCGTCTGTCACGATGCAGCCTATACAGAGATGGCTTATGATGGTTATAAACCATTGAGTTTTCTTGAAGTTCCCGGAGCCCGGGAAGTCGGTATCGAGTTTCATTCGCTCTCTAAAACCTATAACATGACCGGTTGGCGCATCGGTTTTGCGATTGGTAACCCAAAAATTGTAGCTGGACTCGGAAAGGTTAAAACTAATATCGACTCCGGGGCTTTCCAGGCAATTCAGGAAGCCGCGATTACGGCTTTGGCTGCCGACCAGCAATGTGTTAAGGAGATGTGTGATATTTATCGTAAACGTCGTGATCTGATGGTCTCTTTTTTGACTCGGGCTGGCTTTACTTTGGCCTCTCCAAAGGCGACCTTCTATCTCTGGATCAATAATCCGGAAGGGATGACCTCGGCTGAAGTTTCGGCGATGTTTCTTGAAAAAGCCGGTGTTGTGGTGACACCCGGAAATGGTTTCGGGGATGCTGGTGAAGGCTATTTTCGGATATCTTTAACGGTTCCCGAAGAGCGTCTTAATGAGGCTGGCGAGCGGATTGTTAAGGTTTTAGGCTCAAAGTAAAAAATTAAAAAACTTTGTGTCTTATCCATCCCGTTACTTTTTACGAGTTCATCATAATTGAATTGACTTGAGAAAAGTTGCGAGCTTTTTTTGTTCTTCTTTGGTTCCGGCTTTGCCGGGTTAGGGGTTTAGTTTTCTGGTGAGAATGACAATTATAAGATCTATGCGAAAATTTCCTGTTGGCCGTTGGGCTGCTTCTCTCCTGATTACTGTTTTATGCTTCTCGTTCTTTCAGGTTCGTCTGGCCTCGGCTGCGACTTTAGATAACGCTATTGCCCTTCTTTTTGAAAAGCTGAATGCCAATATCTCTGCTGTCGGTGAAGTGGTGGCCATTCTGCCGGAGAAAAATGAGGTGATTATTGAGTTTTCCGGAGATCTGGTGCCTGCATATGCATCTGAACTGCTGGTTTTCGGAGAATCAACTGAAGCTTTATCGGAAGAGGCTGCTAATACAGGCGAAAATCGATCGGTTATGGTCTATCGTGGCTATGTAACCGTTAACGAATCGGCCGGACATGTTAATAGGGCTCTGATCGCCGAAGGACGTGGTCAGATGGTTGAAGGTGATCAGGTTTTTTTGCCAGCCCCGGTGGTTTTGTATGTCACGCCGGTTAAAAACCTGACCCCCTATCCCTATTTTACCAGTCAGGCAACCCTCTCTATCAGTCGTTTACTTGGCACTTTTCCAAGTTTGCAGGTTTTCAGCCTACCTGGGTCAAATCAGAAAACTGTTAGGTTTTTACAGCAAAAATGTCGTAGCGAGGGTCGTTATGGATTGGTTTTGCAACCTTTAGTAGTTCTCCATAATGGCCGGAGTAAAGTGCAACTTAAAATGACGTCACTTTTCAGTGGTCAATCTATTGGGGTTCTGGCTGAAGAGTTCAAACCTTTTGTCGCACCGCAGCAGAACTTTCGTGGTTATAGATAAAGGCTGTCTAAAGGTTAATTCCGGATCTCCTTCTTTCCTTTTAAAATTTCATTTATCTTATTTGACAAAAGTTCCAGGGTGAAGGGTTTTTGAATAAAACCGTTGCATCCCTGAGCCATGATTTTAGCGGATTGGCCTTCAACACTGTAGCCGCTGGCGAGTAGGACTTTGACCTTCGGGTTAAGTTTTTTGAGCTTGGTAAAGACCTCGGCCCCGCTCATCTCCGGCATGATCATGTCGAGGATGACGAGATCTATCTCATTTCCCTTCTCTTGGTATAATTCCAGGGCTTGGCGGCCGTTGCCGGCACTGAAAACCCGGTGTCCGAGTTCGCTGAGAATCTCCTGATTTACTTCTCTGACAATTGCTTCATCATCAACCAGAAGAATGGCTGCGTTTCCGGTTACTATTTTTTGGCTGTTTATACTTGTCTCTTTCGCGGCTTTTGTAATTGCCGGGAGGAAGATGTTGAAGGTTGTGCCTATCTCCTCTTCACTGTAGACTGTAATTGTACCACTGTGGTTTTTTATGATGCCGTAGACTGAGGAGAGGCCCAAGCCGGTACCCTGGCCCCGTTGTTTGGTTGAAAAGAAGGGTTCAAAAATACGTTTCAGGGTCTCACTGTTCATTCCACAACCGTTGTCGGAGATAGAGACTCTAACGTAATTACCTGGGGTTAGTTCCAAGTGGTGAAGTTTGTCAACCTCAAAGTTGCAGGTTTCGATGGTTAGTTTGATTCCTTGTTGATTGCTCTGCATGGCTTGCCAGGCGTTGACGTAAAGATTTAAGAGTACTTGGTCGATCTGTCCGTGATCGGCTTCAATACGTTTAAGGTCATGGGCTAGAGAGGTATTGATCGTGAGTTCCTTATGGGTTCGGGCAAAGAGCTCAATACTGTCACTTATGACCTGGTTGAGGTCGAGGGCTTCGATCTGGTATTTTCCGCCACGGGCAAAACCTAAGAGTTGTTTGGTCAAGTTGGCACCGCGAGCGATAATCTTCTCAATCCGAGAGAATTTTTTCTCTAAAAATGGTTCAAGGTCGGTTTTTAGCTGGATAATCGAGATGTGTCCTTGGATAGCGGTTAGCAGGTTATTGAAATCGTGGGCAATGCCCCCGGCCAGCGCTCCTACAGCTTCCATCTTTTGGGCTTGATGGAGTTGGTTTTCCAGTTTATTTTGGAGTGTCGTATCTCTTATGGTGATGATACTGCCCTGGAGGTTGCCATCACTATCACGGTACATGGCTCCGCTGATACTGACCGTGATTTTGCTTTCTTGTTTTGTGAAACGTTGACTTTCAACGTTGTGAAAATTTTCGCCCCGTTTAACTTTGTCGATTATCTCCAGGGTTTCTGCTAAGTTTTCTTCGGGGACAAAATTTGTTTTTTTGTGTACAATCTCTTCCAGGCTCCAGCCGAAGGTTTTGATGAAGGCCGGATTAGCATAGTCGACTTTACCCCGCATGTTGTAAGCAACAATCGGGTCGGGGCTGGCTTCGAGGACGGCTCGGTATTTATAATCTTCAGCCTCGGCCAGTTTGCGTAAGCGCTCTTTTTCGGTGACATCACGACAGATGCCGGCAACCCCGGTTATCTTGCCTTGATAATCTCGCAAAGGTGTACGTACGGTGTCATAGAAGCGTCTACTTCCATCCGGGTGTTGCAACCATATATCGTTTTGGTGAGGTTCGCCGCTTTCAATGACGATCCGGTCGAATTCCAGATAACGGTCGGCTTCATCTTTATTCAGGACTTCGTGTAGCTTTCTCCCAATTATTTCATCAATTGTTTTGTCCGCATACTCAGCATAGGCCTGGTTGCAAGCCTGATAGATGCCGTCAAGATCACGGTAGAAGATAAGATCCGGGATCGTATCGAAAAGCTTAAGCAGGGTTTTGTTATGATGGTTCATAATCAATTTATTTTCCGACCGTAAAATATTTTGCTCTAATATATCATGATATGGTAGTAAGGCTTGACATTATCCTCTAAATTTTATTTGTTTGTCAAGGAGATTTTTTATGAAAATTGATGTTCATGTCCATATCTTCCCCCCGGAAATCAGGGAGAATCGAGAGAAGTTTTTTGTTGACGAACCTGATTTTGAACTTCTTTACGCATCGCCGAAATCCCGTCTTGTGGGAGCTGATGAATTGCTCGCAACCATGGCTGAGGACGGGGTTGATCGTTCCGTCGTCTTTGGTTTTCCCTGGCGTGATGCCGGGATCTCAAGACTTTGCAATGATTATGTGATCGAACAGGTTAAAAATCATCCTGAACATCTTTTGGGGCTTGCCTGCTTTGGTTTTGCTGATCCGGATGGGACGGCTTTAGAGAGTGAAAGGTGTCTTAATCTAGGTCTGCATGGGGTTGGAGAACTTGCTTTTTATGTTGAAGGTTTCAGCGACAAAGTGGTTGATCAAATGTCTCCGGTTATGGAGGTTTTGCGTCATCACAAGAAAGTTCTGAATCTTCATACTAATGAGCCGGTAGGTCATAAGTATCCCGGAAAGGGTGATGTTCCACTTCGCAATCTCTATCGTTTTCTTAAGCTTTACGGTGATGTGCCGACTATTTTTGCACATTGGGGCGGCGGCTTTCCTTTTTATCACCTGCTTAAAAAAGAGTTTTCTGAAGTTACCAAAAATCTCTATTATGATACGGCAGCATCCCCCTATCTCTTTAAAAATGATATCTATCGTTTAGGCGGGGAAATGGCCGGATTTGAGCGAATTCTTTTTGGTAGTGATTTTCCTTTGCTCCGTCCGCGACGCTATTTTAAGGATATGCAGGAAATTAATCTTGATGACCGGCAGCGAGCGATGATTTGTGGTGATAACGCCGCCCGTCTCTTTGGTATTTAAATAGTAACTTATTCAGCGTAAGTAGAAAAGCTCCTGAATTTACGGGTTAGCTAAATAGTTTCTTTAAATATAGATATAAATCTTATTTTTTTACCAGCTTTTTATGATTTATACTTGACACTATTTATAGCCGGGAGTAATTATTCAGAATTATTAAAATATTGTTTTAGTTCTCGGATGAATTGAGAGCCAGAGTATTTTGGAATTACCGGTTTATCAGGTGTTCCAAGAAAATTTAAGAACTGGAGGATGAGTTATGAAAAGACGTGAGATCCTGAAAAAAGCAGGGGTTGGAGCCGTTGGTCTGGGAGCTGCCAGTCTGGCGCTTAAACCTCGTAAAGTCTCGGCTGCCAAGGTCTATAACTGGAAGATGGTAACCACTTGGCCGCCGCACTTCCCCGTACTCGGTGAATCGGCTGATAATATTGCTAAATGGGTCGAAGTGATGAGTGGTGGCCGTTTGAAGATTACGGTCTATGGTGGTGGCGAACTGGTGCCGCCTCTGCAGGTTTTTGATGCGGTTAGTTCCGGGACGGTTGAGATGGGGCATGGGGCTTCTTATTATTGGGCCGGAAAACATCCCGCGACTCAGTTCTTTGCCGCAGTCCCCTTTGGTCTTAATGGTCAAGGCATGAATGCCTGGATTATAGCTGGTGGTGGTCAGGAACTTTGGGATGAACTCTACGCCAAATTTAATCTTAAGGCTTGGGCCGCCGGTAATACCGGTGTTCAGATGGGAGGCTGGTTTAATAAAGAGATCAACACTATTGCCGACCTTAAAGGCTTGAAGATGCGGATTCCCGGACTTGGGGGCAAGGTCTTGGCGAAGGCTGGCGGAAATGCAGTTCTGGTTTCCGGTGGGGAGATTTATACCAGTCTTGATCGCGGGGTTATCGATGCTACAGAGTGGGTTGGCCCCTACCATGACAGCAAAATGGGTTTTTACAAAGCCGCAAAATACTACTATTCACCGGGTTGGCATGAGCCCGGAACTACTCTTGAATGTATGGTTAACAAACAGAAGTATGATGCTTTGCCGAAAGATCTGCAATTGATTATTGATGCCGCTTGTGCCAAATCAAATATGTGGGCCCTTTGTGAGTTTGAGGCGAAAAACAATATGTATCTTAAAGAGTTGGTTGAGAAGCATAATGTTCAGGTTCGCCAGTTTCCTGATGAGGTATTGGCTCAGCTTAAAAAACATAATGATGAGTTGCTTGTGGAATTAGCAGCCAAAGATCCTTTAACTAAAAAAATCTGCGATGCCTACTTAGCTTTTCAAAAACAGTATAACGAATGGAATGAGATCTCTGAGGAGCGTTATGCCAAATTGAAACATCTTTAAACCGTTTGCGGCCCTGTATTTTAGGTCGTAAACTTTAAATCATGACAACAAAAAGGCCGTACCCATTAATCCAAGTACGGCCTTTTTGTTGTCATGATTTGGATCAATTACCTAAAATAACTTGTGGTAACCAAGTTACAGTTTCAGGAATCATACATAAAATAGCCATGGCAACAACTTGAATGATAACGAATGGAATAATCCCTTTATAGATATCAACGGTTTCCACTCCTGCAGGGGCAACCCCTTTAAGGTAGAAGAGTGAAAAACCAAAAGGTGGAGTCAAGAATGAGGTTTGCAGGTTGACGGCAATAAGAACCGCCAGCCAGAGTGGTTCGATTCCGATTGAAACCATGATTGGAGTGAGAATCGGGACAAAGATAAAGACAATTTCAAAAAAATCGAGAAAGAAACCGGCAATAAAGATAACCCCCATGAAGATAGCCAAGATTCCCCATTTACCGAAAGTCAGCCCGGTAATTAGCTCCCGAATTTGGGTGTCACCGCCTAATCCTCTAAAAACCAGGCCCAAGGTTGTGGCTCCGATCAGGATGATGAAAACCATACAGGTAAGTTTGGTGGTGCTGGTCATTACTTCCATGGCTGTTTCAAGGTTGAATCTACCTTTTGCCATGGTTAGAAGACTAGCTCCAACTGCGCCTAAAGCTGCAGCTTCGGTCGGGGATGCGATGCCAGCAAAGATGGTACCTAACACCGAACAGATCAGAAAGAGTGGGGGAATTAGGGAGGTCAGGATTTTTTTTCGCATTTCAGTCTTGCTGATGTTGGCGAGCTCTTCTGCCGGAATCGTGGGGGCCCATTCCGGCTTTATCCGAGCAATGGTCGCAATATAGGCGATATAGAGGGAAACGAGAAGTATTCCGGGGATGACGGCACCGACAAAAAGGTCGCCGATAGGTACATTCATGACGTCGCCCAAGAGAACCAGAACAATGCTTGGGGGAATAATTTGTCCCAAAGTGCCGGATGCCGCCACTGTGCCGGTGGCCAGAGTTTTTGAGTAGTTACGTTTGAGCATGGTTGGCAGGGACAAAAGACCCATGGTAACAACGGTTGCCCCGACGATGCCGGTTGATGCTCCCAGCAGAGCTCCAACGATAACCACAGAGATTGCCAAACCTCCTTTGATCTTGGCAAAGACCAAAGCCATGGTTTCAAGGAGTTCTTCAGCCAGTCCAGAACGTTCCAACATAACTCCCATGTAGATAAACAGCGGGACAGCTAGAAGAACAAAGTTGGACATTGTACCCCATATACGTAAGGGTAAGAGTCCGAAAAATGCAGGTCCAAAACCGATGAGGCCGAAAAAGAGAGCGCCGCCGCCGATTGTGAAAGCTACTGGATAGCCGAGTAACAAGAGGAAAAAGACCGATGCAAACATGATCATTGCCAGATTGCTGTGGATGAATTCCATCATTGTGCTATCTTGTTTTCTTTGCCGACAATGACGAGGAGGTTTTTGATCGCTTGCGAAATACCTTGTAAAAGTATAAGGACAAAGCCTAAAGGGATCATCGCTTTCAGGGTGTAGCGGGCCGGCAGGCCCCCAGGATCTGGTGAAACCTCACTAAGCGCCCAGGAACTTTCAATAAAACCTCTGGAGGAATAGATGATAATAATTGAAAAAGGTACTAGAAAAATAAAGGTACCAAGCATGTCAATCCAGGCCTTTTTTTTGGTACTGAGACTTGTATAGATGATGTCGACCCTGACATGTGCGTCTTTTTTTAAAGAATAAGCGGCACCGATTAAAAATATAACCGCAAAAAGGTGCCACTCCATCTCTTGTACTGCAATATTGCCCTTTTTGAAGCCGTAGCGCATTATAACATCATAGACGACCGTGAGAACCATCAGGCTTGTTAACCAAGAGACGCCAAGGCCGATTTTTTCATTAATGGCATCAATAAACTGAGAGATCTTTTTTAAGAAATCCAATGATTTCACTCCTAGTTAAAAACCAAAAAGACTCGGATAGACGATCAAGATTGTCAGCACTATTACTTGCAGGATGATAAATGGAATTACTCCTGCATAGATATCTACCGTGCGAACTCCAGGTGGTGCGACTCCTTTCAAATAAAAGAGGCTGAATCCAAAGGGAGGTGTCAGGAAAGAGGTTTGCAGGTTCATGGCAACAAGGATTGCGTACCATAGTGGGTCGATACCAAGTTTGTTTGCAATTGGAACCAGAATTGGGACTATGATATAGGAAATTTCAACGAAATCGATAAAAAAACCGAGGAACATGATGGCCGTCATGGAGAGGATTAAAAATCCCCACTTTTCACCGGGCAGGCTCATCATGAACTCTTCTACAAGGATGTCGCCGCCTGAGTAGGTAAAGACCATTGAAAAAGCTGTGGCTCCGACAAAAATGGCGAAAACCATTGAGGTTATTTTGACTGTTTCCAGAGCGCTGTCACGCAACATTTTAAAAGAAAATTGTTTATATATAGCAGCCAGAGCCAGAGCTCCAATTCCTCCGACTGCCGAGGATTCAGTCGGAGTTGCGACCCCGGTCAATATAGAGCCTAATACCATGATCATCAATGTCAATGGGGGTAATATTGCCTTAAAGGCATTGATGACTTGATGGGTGCGGCTGCCGCCAAATTCTTCGAGTTTGATCGGTGGTGCCATATCTTTTTTGAAATAAGTTATAATCAATATATAGACGACATAGAATAGAACCAAGGTCAACCCTGGCCAGAGAGCTGCCTTAAAGAGATCTCCAACTGGGACTTGAAAGACATCGCCGAGAATAATCAAAATAATGGATGGAGGGATGATCTGTCCCAGGGTTCCAGCCGCACAGATCGCGCCGCATGCAAGTCTTTTATCGTAATTATACTTGAGCATGACCGGAAGAGAGATGACTCCCATGGCGACGACACTAGCACCAACTACTCCGGTAGAGGCGGCGAGAAGGGCGCCGACGAGGACGGTCGAAATTGCGATACCGCCACGAACTTCGCCAAAAAGAAAACCCATTGATTCAAGTAGTCGTTCCGCCAGTTTAGATTTTTGTAGGACGATGCCCATAAAGATGAAGAGGGGGATGGCCATTAATATGGTATTGTTCATGACCGACCAGATGCGGTGCGGCATCATCGAGAAAATTGATGCCCCCTCAGTCGCCAAGCCAAAAAAAACGGCAACTCCTCCGAATGTAAAAGCGACCGGAAAACCCACCAGGAGCATCAACAGCGCCGTTAAAAACATCGACAATCCAATCATAATATCCTCATAAACAATCGCTTGCAAGATTGTTCATTGTTAATTTTAACGGTTTATTTCAGGTTCGAGCGGCGAAATATATTAATATTATGTAAAACAAAACCTATAGCTGAGATCATGACGAAAGTAAATGATACAGGAATCATAGCCTTGATCAGATAGCGATGGGTAAGGCCACCGGGATCACCGCTGATTTCGTTGAATTCATAGGCCTCCATAACAAAATCAAATGAGCCAGTAATGATCAGCCAAGTTATGGGCATGAGCAGGAAAAATGCTCCGAAAATATTGATTAAAGCTTGGGTCCTAGGACTTAAACGATCGTAGATGACATCAACTCGAACATGTCCATCTTCCTTCAATGTGTAAGCAATGCCAATTAAAAAAACGATTGAAAATAGATGCCATTCCATCTCCTGCATAGCGATGTGTCCGCTCTTGAATACATAACGAACGATGGCATCATAAAAAACATTAATCAGCATTATAATTAATAAAGTTGCAGCAGTCATACCTATAAAATTGGAAAACTTATCAAAGTAGTGCTCTAATTTAATCAACATCTTATAAAACCTGATATAAAAAAAGCTCCCGGCGAAGAGTAAGTCACTGGGAGCTTTTTTTCGTTAAAGCGAATTATTCGGAAATATTATCTTTCAAGTAAGCATAATCAGAAATTTTGGTCCAGTTGCGAACTTTTTTCATGTAAGAACGTTGTGAATCGAGAATTTCCTTAAACATTGGATTTTTTGCGGCCTGTTCATTAAGCAATTTGTTGTTTTCGATTTTGAGCTTGGCAATGATCTCTTTGGGGAAGGTTCGGATCTTGATATCCGGGTAGTCCTTTTGGATTAAATCCCAGTTAACGGCACTGTCATTCATCGAACGGCTGTACATGTCGTAGGCAGAAAGTTCCATGGCTGTGGTTATGATCGCCTGCAGGTATTCCGGCAGGGCGTCAAATTTTTTCTGGTTAACCAGAAACTGAAGTTCGGTTGCGGGCTCATGCCAGCCGGTGTAATAGTAAGGGGCAATTTTGTGGAAACCCATGTTTAGATCGAGTGAAGGTCCTACCCATTCAAGAGCATCAATGTTGCCGCGTTCCAAGGCAGTATAGAGCTCACCGGCGGGGATATTAGTGACGACAACGCCAAGTTTAGAGAGAACCTCGCCAGCAAAACCGGGAATTCGCATTTTTAAGCCTTTAAGGTCAGCTTCGCTCTTAATCTCTTTTTGGAACCACCCACCCATCTGGTTGCCGGTGTTACCGCCGGGAAATGAATATACATGGTGTCTGGAATAGGCTTTTTCCATCAACTCCATACCGCCTCCATAATAGAACCAGGCGTACTGTTCCGGGGCGATCATGCCAAAAGGCATAGTTGTAAAGAACATCAAGTTTACATCTTTGCCTTTCCAGTAATAAGAGGCTGAATGGCCCATTTCATACTGACCACCCTTGACCATGTCCAAGATGCCGAGAGGTGCTTTGTGTTTGTTTTTCGAGTCGATGCGGATCTCCATCTCACCGTTTGACATTACTTTAACGAGGTCGGCCATTTTTTGTACGGCATCACCAAAAATTGGAAAATTAGTCGGCCAGGTCATTGCCAGTTTCCAACTATATTTGGGAGCTGCATTGGCTTTGCTGACCGCACTTCCGGCAAACATCAGGGATAGAGCTATCACTAATGCTATGGTCAGATGGTGAAATCTTGTTGTTTTAGGCATGGTTCTTTTCTCCTTTTACTATGTTAAAGGTTATATAGGTGAGGAATTGTCCTCGCCTTTTCCATTTAGTTAATAGTGCTAATAAAATCCAATACTCGGATGGGATTTAACTGTCAAGATGAAATTAGGTTGTAGTTTGTTTAAGGGAGCCACTTTGGTAACTTAAATTTCATTCTGCCAGGTTTCAAT
>JAGGWR010000095.1 GCA_021163445.1 Candidatus Tharpella aukensis | reverse complement strand
TGCCCGGCGGCGAAAACAACCTCAACCGGAATGGTCGAAGTGATACCGATATTCATTTGAAAGTCTTGACCTTGTTAAAGGAAAGCGAAGCGACGTTCAAAATTGCTCTCTTTAACTTAAAGAAAATAAAAGGGCGGGCTTTTACAAGCCCGCCCTTTTAGCGTGAAACGTTTTGCAGGTCAACTGCTATCTTTCGAGGCTTTTGGCCGCGATTGACTAGCCGCGATTTTCGCGAGTATCGACCAGGCCCTGGACAACTGAGGGGTCGGCCAAGGTTGAAGTGTCGCCAAAACCCTTCATTTCGACTTCGTTGGCAGCGATTTTGCGCAGGATACGGCGCATGATCTTGCCTGAGCGGGTCTTCGGCAGAGCCGGGGCCCACTGGATCATATCCGGGCTCGCGATTGGTCCGATCTCCTTACGCACCAAGGCAACCAGCTCTTTCTTGAGGGCGTCGGTGCCTTCAACACCGGCATTTAGCGTGACGTAAGCATAGATTCCTTGACCTTTAACGTCGTGGGGCATACCGACAACGGCGGCCTCAGCAACACTGTCATTTAAGACCAGGGCACTTTCAACTTCAGCCGTACCCATCCGGTGACCGGAGATGTTGATAACGTCATCAATGCGGCCCATCAGGCGGATATCACCATTCTCTTCGCGCATAGCGCCATCGCCGGTGAAATAATAGCCGTCGTACTGAACGAAATAGGTCATTTTGAAACGTTCGGGATCACCGTAAACGCCGCGCATCAGGCCGGGCCAGGGGCGTCGGATACAGAGGGCCCCTTCGCACGGGGCGGTGAGCTCAACGCCACTGGCGGGGTCAACAATGACCGGATCACAGCCGAAGAACGGGGTGGTCGCGTAACCCGGTTTCATATCGATGGCGCCGGGCAGGCCGGTAATCAGGATGCCGCCGGTCTCAGTTTGCCACCAGGTATCGACGATCGGGCATTTGCTCCGGCCCGGCAACTCATAATACCATTTCCAGGCTTCCGGGTTGATCGGTTCGCCAACTGAGCCCAGCAGCGTCAGGCTGTCAAGTTCGTCGAGACGGTCGGTGACAAAACTGTCGCCCTGGCCCGCGATGGCCCGAATCGCAGTCGGGGCCGTGTAGAGGGTGTTGATTTTGTGTTTGCCGATAATATCCCAGTAGCGTCCAGCATCCGGATAGTTCGGAACCCCTTCAAACATAACCGTGGTTGCACCATTACATAATGGGCCGTAGACAATATATGAGTGTCCGGTGACCCAGCCGATATCGGCTGCGCAGAAATAGATGTCGCCATCATGGTAATCGAAGATATTTTTGTGGGTGAAGGCGGTGTAGACCAAGTAGCCACCGGTTGTATGAACAACCCCTTTGGGTTTGCCGGTAGAGCCGGAGGTGTAGAGGAGGAATAGCGGATCTTCGGCATCCATCCATTCCGGTTCGCAAACGGCGTTGGCTTTGGCCATCTCTTCATGATACCAGAGGTCATAGCCGGCTTTCATGGGGACGTCAGCTTCAGGTTCGTGCTGGACGATAATTGTGTTTGTGATGGTCGGGCACTCGGCTGTCGCAGCATCGACGTTGACTTTTTGGTCGATGATTTTGGCGCCGCGATAATAGGCGTTACAGGATATCAGGAAGTTGGACTCGCAGTCCTGAATTCGATCTTTCAAAGCCGAAGCCGAAAAGCCGCCGAAGACGATTGAGTGCATGGCCCCGATGCGGGTACAAGCGAGCATGGTTACTGCCAGTTCCGGAATCATCGGCAGATAGATGGTGACTCGATCACCTTTTTTGACGCCGTGGGCTTTCATGACGTTGGCAAATTTACAGACCTGCTCATGCAGCTCTTTATAAGTAAATTTTTTGTCAACAGTAGGTTCGTTACCTTCCCAGATGATCGCTACCTGGTCACCCCGGCTTTCGAGGTGGCGGTCAAGACAGTTATAGGAGACATTGAGTTTGCCGCCCATAAACCATTTCAGATAGACTTCATCTTTGCTGAATTTCCAGTCTTGAACCTGATCCCACTCTTTATACCAGGTGACGTACTCCTTGGCGATTTTTGACCAGAAGCCGTCATTGTCACTGATCGACTCATCGTAGAGTTTCTGGTACTCTTCCCGGCTTTTGAAGTAAGCTTTGGCCCGGAAATCAGCTGGTACTTCATAGATTTTTTTCAGTTCGGTGTCTGCCATTGAAAATCCTCCTGCGTATAAAGGTTTGTGGTTTGCGGCCTTTGGGTGAAGGGCTGCAAGTTGCCGATAACATACAAAATACAACCGTTAGAAAGACCTTGGAGGGGCTCCCATGTAATTGTATTTATTATGTCTGCGGTAAGTTTCCTATAAGAGTGTTATAAAAATGTCAAGGAAAAAGTAACTACAGTTGCACCAGGAGGTTGGTTTGAAGCTCTTTGGAAACGGGTTTCTGAGGACTTTCTTTGCCTCATAATTTGACTTTGCCGATCTTAGATAAATTGGTATATCTAATTGATTGTTTTTGAAGATATTGCTTTCTTTGATTTTTTCTCTTTTTCTTGCGTTTTTATGCCAGTTTACGTAAACCGGATATTAGCTCGAGTTATACTATAAAAGAAAGTTTTTTGTGAGAACCGGAAAAAAATAAATAGTCCGGTAAATGCTTCAGTAATTGTATACAGATTGCCCTTGACTTCTTCAGGGTGATGGTTTAGTGATAAACCGTTATTTTACTTGGTTCGCTCATGCGTTATATTGCGCAAGGGAACAGACTGAGTATTCGTTCATTTGCAAGAAGGTTGAAGAACTTGTTTTAATTAAATTTGGGGGGGGGAGTTTTAGATGGGAAAATATGAAGAAGCGTATCGCCAATCGATGGAATCTCCGGATACTTATTGGGCTGCGGCAGCTGAAGATGTACAGTGGGTTAAGAAATGGGATAAGGTTCTTGATGATTCCCGGGCTCCCAATTTTTATAGTTGGTTTACCGGCGGCGAACTTAATACCTGTTATAATGCGATTGATTATCATGTCGAAAATGGTCGCGCCGATCAGGTTGCGATAATCTATGACAGTCCTCAAACCAATACTGTTAAAAAGATAACCTATGGCGAGCTTTTGGAACAGGTCTCCCGCTTTGCCGGGGTTTTGACCGCTCAAGGATTGGGTAAAGGGGATCGGGCGATCATCTATATGCCGATGATTCCAGAAACCGCAATTGCGATGCTTGCTTGCGCCCGTATCGGCGCTGTCCATTCCGTAGTTTTTGGCGGCTTTGCCCCGAATGAGCTGGCGGTCAGAATTAATGATGCCAAGCCCAAACTGATGATCTCAGCCTCCTGCGGTCTTGAGGGGGCAACCAAGGTTCTGCCCTACAAACCGCTGCTCGATAAGGCGATTGAACTGGCTGATGTAAAACCGGATAAATGTATTATCTATCAGCGTCCACAGGTGCAGTCCGAGCTGATTGCTGGTCGTGATTTTGATTGGATGGAACTCTATAATGCGGCGGAACCGGTGGGCTGTACGACTGTTGCCGCAACCGACCCTCTCTATATTCTCTATACCTCGGGAACCACCGGTGTTCCCAAAGGGGTGGTACGTGATAATGGCGGTCATCTGGTTGCTTTAAAGCTGAGTATGAGCCAGGTCTACGGGGTTGAGCCCGGCGATGTCTATTGGGCCGCTTCTGATGTCGGCTGGGTGGTTGGCCACTCCTATATTGTTTATGCACCGCTCTTTCATGGTTGTACGACAATACTTTATGAAGGCAAACCGATCGGCACTCCGGACGCCGGGGCTTTCTGGCGGGTAATATCTGAGCATCAGGTTAAGGTTCTCTTTACGGCGCCTACCGCTTTTCGGGCGATCAAGAAAGAAGATCCTAATGGTGAATTTCTCAAAAAGTATGATATCTCCTGTTTTAAGTATCTCTTCTTAGCGGGCGAACGTCTTGATCCTGATACTTATCATTGGGCAACTGATCTCCTTGGTGTACCGGTAATTGACCATTGGTGGCAGACTGAAACCGGCTGGCCGATAACGGCAAATTGTGTCGGGTTTGGGCTCTTTCCGATTAAACCGGGTTCGCCGACCAAGGCCGTGCCGGGTTTTAATGTTCAAATTCTCGATAATGATGGAAAAGAGCTGGGGCCCAACCAGGAAGGTATTGTGACGCTTAAATTGCCGTTGCCGCCGGGTTGTCTGCCGACGTTGTGGGAGCAGGATCAGCGCTATATCGAGTCCTATGTCAGCGTCTATCCCGGTTACTATTTTACCGGTGACGGCGGTTATATTGATGATGAAGGTTACGTCTACATCATGGGTCGGGTTGATGATGTTATCAACGTTGCCGGTCACCGCCTTTCAACCGGCGGCATGGAAGAGATTGTTGCCACCCACCCCGACGTTGCCGAATGCGCCGTTTTGGGGGTTGAGGATAATCTCAAAGGGCAGGTGCCGCTCGGTTTCTTTGTTCTGAAAGCTGGGGTTACCAAAAGCTCGGAAGAGATCGGCAAAGAGTGCGTCCAGATGGTACGCGATCAGATAGGCCCGGTAGCCTGTTTCAAGTTGGCGACCGAGGTTCCCCGCCTGCCTAAGACCCGTTCCGGTAAAATCTTGCGCGGAACCATGCGCAAAATTGCCGATAACGAAGAGTACCGGATGCCTTCAACAATCGATGATCCCACAGTATTGGACGAGGTTGAAGAGGCCATTGTCAAAATCGGTTACGGAAGCGCCCGAAAATAGATTTGGCAAGAATGTCATCTATCGGATAGATTAAAATAGTTTTATCCGCAAATTTCCGCAGATTAAAAAAGGCCGGCTCGTTTGAGTCGGCCTTTTTATTTTTATTCCAACTATTCCGGACTACTATTCCGTTTATTCCGGGGACACCTTGCTATTCCGTTGCTATTCCGGCTACTATTCCGGGGACACCTTACTTAATTCGGAGAATTAAGTAAGGTGTCCCCGGAATAAAAAATAAAGGTGTCCCCGGAATAAAAAATAAAATTTATAGTGTTGTTACTGTTCCAATAAAATTCCTTGATATTCGGCGACATGTTCGTAGAATTCGAGAAGAATCTCCTGTTCTTCATTGGTCGGCTGTTGTGAGGTCAAAAGATAGTTGATCTCATCGTCAAAGCGGACTTTCAAGAGATCCATCAGGTGAAAGCGCTTAACTTTAAAATTTAGCGCTTTAGCGACCTGTTCAAGATGATCAAAACGGATATTATATTCATCGTGATCTTTGAGCTGGATCCGGCGAGGATTTAGATTGTTGGGCTCCGGTTGGATGGCGGGATAGAGTGAAAAAGGGTAGGGGAGTACGGTGTCGCAGCCATGTTCGGTTATAAAGGCTCGGCTGACTTTGGTTTTGGCCAGGCGTTCTATGAAGAGCAGGGCGCCATAATTTAAGTTAAAAGTTTCGGGTAAACTATTGAGATCAAGGCTATACGTAGAGATTAGACGGGCAGCCTCCGCAAGCAACTCTTGC
>JAGGWR010000052.1 GCA_021163445.1 Candidatus Tharpella aukensis | reverse complement strand
TGGAATATGATAATTTAAGCGAAATTATGGATCAGGATCGGGAGCGGCTTGACGAGCCGCCGCTCTACCGGGTTCTTATCCATAATGACCACTATACTTCGATGGAGTTTGTCGTCGAAATTTTAGAGCAGGTCTTCCATCACCACCAGGCCGCCGCCGAGCAAATCATGATGATGGTTCATAAACAAGGTCTCGGCTGTTGTGGTGAGTATGATCGAGAAATCGCTGAAAGCAAAGTTGTTACCGTCAGCCAACGCGCCGCAGAAGCCGGTTTTCCGCTGCGCTGTACAATGGAGAGAGTGTGATTACACCAGAACTTGAACAGACTATAGTTGCCGCTTTTCGCGAAGCCAAAAAACGTGAACATGAATATCTGACGGTTGAACACCTGCTCTACGCCCTTTTACAGACTGAGAGCGGTCGCACAATCATTGAAGAGTGCGGCGGCAACGTGGTCACGCTGGTGGCCCGGCTGGAAAACTATTTTTCCGCCAAGATGCCGAAACTGAAAAACGGCAGCCATGACAATCCCACCGAAACGGTTGCGTTTCAACGCCTTATTCAACGCACCTTAATTCATGTTCAGATGGCGGAAAAACCGGAAGCCGAGATCGGCGATTTGCTCGCCTCAATCTTTGAAGAGGAGGAGACTCACGCCTGTTTTTTCCTCCGCGACCAAGACATCAATCGTCTCGACATTTTACGTTTAATCTCCAACAATGACGAAAGTGCGCTGCATCCGCAAGCCGGAGATCGAGAGCAAACCGATTCGGAACCTTCATATCAATCTGAACCTGAAAACCCTGAGCCCGGTAGCCGGAACCGGGAACAACCTACAAAAAAGCAAGAAAAATTAAGCCCGCTTCAAGCTTTCACCGTAGATCTCAAAGCCAAAGCGGCATCCGGCAACATCGACCCGCTTATCGGCCGGGAAAAAGAGATGCAGAGAACCCTGCAGGTTCTCTGTCGGCGACAGAAAAACAATCCCCTCTATATTGGTGAGCCCGGCGTCGGCAAAACCGCGATGGCCGAAGGCTTGGCTCTTTGCCTCTACCAGGGTGAGGCCCCGGAAAGTTTACTCGACTATGAGATTTTTGCCCTAGATCTGGGAGCGGTTCTGGCCGGAACCAAGTATCGCGGACAATTTGAAGAACGTCTAAAAGGAATCATCAAGGAACTGGAAGGAAAAGATCAGGTCATTCTTTTTATTGATGAGATCCACACTTTGATCGGAGCTGGCGCCACCAGCGGCGGCTCGATGGATGCGGCCAACATCCTTAAACCGATCTTGGCCGCCGGTCATATCCGCTGTATCGGCTCGACCACGCATGAAGAATATAAACAAAATTTCAGTAAAGACCGGGCCTTAGCCCGCCGTTTTCAAGCGATAACCCTGGCCGAGCCGAGTGTTAATGAAACTTATGCCATCCTCAAAGGTTTACAACCCGGTTTTGAGGAACATCATCAGGTTCACTACAGCCAGACCGCTTTAAAAGCGGCGGCCGAACTCTCGGCCCGCTATATCAATGATCGCTGTCTGCCGGACAAAGCGATTGATGTAATTGATGAAGCGGCGGCGGCGGTTCGTTTAGCTGCCGGTGACCGAAAAATGCGAACCATCCGGGTACCGGAGATCGAAAAAATTGTCTCCCAGATGGCCCAGGTTCCGGTCAAGAAAGTGACGGCCGATAACGCCGCCCGCCTGGCCCGCCTCGACGACCATCTTAAAAATCAAATTTTCGGTCAGGATGAAGCGATCGCCGCCCTTTACCGGGCTTTAAAAAGAGCCCACGCCGGACTCAACCAACCGGAACGTCCTTTAGGCTCATTTCTCTTTACCGGGCCGACCGGCGTCGGTAAAACCGAGATCTGCCGGCAAGCCGCAAAGCGTCTCGGAATTGAACTTATCCGTTTTGACATGAGTGAATACATGGAAAAACATGCGGTCGCCCGCCTCATCGGTTCACCGCCCGGCTATGTCGGTTTTGAACAGGGTGGACTTTTGACCGAGCAGATCAGGAAAACCCCGCACGCCCTGATCCTCTTTGACGAAATCGATAAAGCCCATCCCGATATTTTCGGAATTTTACTGCAGATTATGGATTACGCGACACTGACTGACAATAATGGAAAAAAGGCCGATTTTCGCCATACCATCCTGGTCATGACCAGTAATGCCGGAGCCCGGGAGATGGCCGCCAACAGTATCGGCTTTGGCCAAACTGATGACGGCAAGCCACAGGAGAAAGGCCGCAAAGCCTTAGAAAAACTTTTCACGCCGGAATTTCGTAACCGGCTTGATGAAACCATCTTTTTCCACCCTTTGAACCGGGAGATCATGCTCAAGGTCGTCGATAAATTTATGGCCCGGCTCGATATTTTCTTAAAACCCCGCAAAGTCAAACTTTTTTTAAGTGAAGAGGCACGAAAATGGCTCGCTGAAAACGGCTTTGACGCCAAATTTGGCGCCCGCCCCCTAGATCGCCTGATTCAGGAAACAATCAAAGACCCGCTCGCCGACGAACTTCTTTTTGGGGCCCTGAAACAAGGCGGTGAGGCTCGGGTGGAGATGGTGGGGGGAAAACTTAAAATTAGGTGCTGATGGCTATTAAAGTGCCCACTATAAAGCGATAGCAAATAGCGGCGAACATTGCTTCGCCCACTTCGAGGGGGACAGTCTGCCGGATATCCCTGATTTACATTATGATTTGACACTACGCAAGTTCTTGATAACCGGTACTCCCGTTAAAGCCAGTCCCCGCCTTGCGACAGTGTGACAAACTGGAATAGGAAACTGGAAAATGAATCTGAAACTTTTCCGTAAATCACCCAAAGTGAAGCTCCTGAAAGAGGTGCGAGGCGATGGGAAAAATGTAAAAAGCATTCCGATCTGGCTTTTTACAATCTGCTATCTAATCTTTGTCGGAATGCTAATCCTGGGCGTTAAAACCGGCCCCTTTCAAGACTACCATGAATCGATCCCGATGACGGAACTTTCAGAAAACATCCCCATCTTTATATTCTTCTATGTTTTGCTCCTGGGATTCATAAAACTCAATGATTATCTTAATACCAAACGTCGGCGTAATACACGGCTTTAGATTTAAGTAAAAAAGCCGGGGCAACAATCATCATTGCGAAAAATCGCTGTAACATCAAACCAAAAAGGGAGGCCAAACGGCCTCCCTTTTTTTACTCTGGATATTTTGCAACTATTTTTTACTCTAGCTCTACTGCACTACTTGTGCATCCCGTAAACCAGTTTCGGGTTCATTGTATAAGTCCAGGGCAGGCCGTAATACTTCCAACCCCCGGTAAAACCCCGCAGGCCATAATTTCCGCTGAATTTCTTCATCAGAGATTTCTCTTCGCCACTACCTTTAAGTTTGCCACCTTCAAAACCGTCAACCACATTGTAAACTTGCTTAAATCCGTTTTCGGCCAGAAAATCACTGGCCGGCACGCTGCGGTTACCACTGCGACACATGATCAGGAGCATATCATCAGCCTTAAAATTCTTTTTCATGTAATTAAGAAATTCGGGATTTTTATAGTATTGGTATCTGGTCTTGCTCATCTTTTTACCCCTAAACATCCCGCCTTTTTCAACAAACTCGTCACTCAAAAACATAGCCGGAACATTATAAGCCATTACCGGATGCCCAATCTGCTGATATTCAGCCGGAGTTCTGACATCAATCAGATAAACTCCATTCGCACCACTTTCCACCTTCTCTAAAACTTGCAAAACCCCAATATTTTGCGCAATTTTTGCTTCCTTTGCCGCAACCCCGGAGACCACAAACAGTAACGCCGCAACCACCAGTAAAAAAGAAAAAATCTTAGCTTGTCTTATTTTCATAATCCTGCTCCTTGTTGTTTTCCCGATCAAAATGTTAAACTATCCCATATAGCTTACAAGGAATACATGTAATCTATACAAAGAATATCGTCAAGATATATTTTACATCTATTTCCCCAAAAAGCAAAAAGGGAATAGATTTATTTTCCGCCTCGTTTCCCGGCAACTTTAGCCCAGGTATCTCTCAATGTGACCGTTCGGTTAAAAACCAGCTTATCCATCAAGCTCTCACGATTATCGAGGACGAAATATCCCAGACGCTCAAATTGTACCGATACCCCGGCAGAAACCTGCGCCAATGCCGGTTCAAGTTTACAATCAGTCAGCCGGTTTAGAGAGTCAGGGTTAAGTAAAGACGTAAAAGATTGCCCATCCTTTTCGGCGGCGGGGTCAGCAACGGAAAAAAGTCGGTCATAGAGACGCACCTCGGCAGAAACAGCCGTTTGCGCCGCAACCCAGTGCAATGTCGCCTTAACCTTACGACCATCGGGAGCGGAACCTCCCCGGGTTTCGGGATCATAAGTACAATAGATAGCCGTAACCTCGCCGTTCGCATCTTTTTCAACCCGTTCACAGCGAATATAGTAAGCATAACGCAAACGTACTTCACGGCCGGGGGTTAAACGAAAGAATTTTTTCGGGGCATCCTCCATAAAATCATCGCGCTCAACATAAATCTCGCGGGCAAAAGGAACTTTGCGACTCCCCATCGTCGGGTCTCCCGGATTATTAACCGCATCCAGTTCTTCAATCTGGTCTTCGGGATAATTTTCGATAATCACTTTTAACGGTTTTAAAACCGCCATGTATCTTGGTGCCTTAAGATTAAGATCTTCGCGTACAGCATGCTCCAACAGAGCAACATCGACCATACTGTTACGTTTGGCCACTCCGATTCTTTCACAAAAGTTACGGATCGAATCCGCTGTATAGCCACGCCGCCGGAGACCGGAGATCGTCGGCAGGCGCGGATCATCCCAACCATCAACCAAACCGTCGTTGACCAGTTGCAACAATTTCCTCTTACTCATCACCGTATAGCTGATATTAAGCCGGGCAAACTCGATCTGCCGGGGGCGGCAGGGGACCGGCAACTGCTCGATAAACCAATCATATAAAGGACGATGATCCTGAAACTCAAGCGTACAGATTGAATGTGTAATCCCCTCAATGGCATCTGAGAGACCATGAGCAAAATCATACATCGGATAGATACACCAGATATCTCCGGTACGATGGTGATGAGCCCGCAAAATCCGATAGATAATCGGATCCCGCATATTCATGTTTCCTGAAGCCATATCAATTTTAGCCCGCAAAACCCGCGAACCATCAGCAAACTCACCGGCCCGCATACGCTCAAAAAGATCAAGATTTTCAGCCGCAGAACGCTCCCGATAGGGACTGTTACGACCAGGCTCCTGCAAAGTACCACGATATTTACGGGTCTCCTCCGGCGTCAAATCACAAACATAGGCCTTACCATCCTTAACCAGCTGAACAGCATAGGCATAGAGCTGCTCAAAATAGTCCGAGGCAAAAAATTCGCGCTCCCCCCAATCAAAACCGAGCCACCTGAGATCTTCTTTGATCGAATCAACATATTCGGCCTCCTCTTTGCTCGGATTAGTATCGTCAAAACGAAGATTGCAAAGTCCGTCAAAAAATTTAGCCAGGCCAAAATTTAAACAGATTGATTTGGCATGACCGATATGGAGATAGCCGTTAGGCTCGGGCGGAAAACGGGTATGCACGCGCCCCTCGTTCCTCCCCGCTTTAAGATCTTCGCGAATCTGCGTATGAATAAAGTTTTCAACAAAACCACTATTTTCATCTTCCACATCGGATAATTTACCTGCCAAAACATTTTCTCTCTTCTCCTGCACGGTTTAACTCCTCAACAATTAACACTTATTCAAATAATAGACGACACTTTGGCCCCCCTTTTAACACAACATCTACGTTTTCTCTAATAATTTAGTTATAACAACTGAAAATCAACCACATTTTTTCGCATTTTTCACATAAACCTGGTCTCTTAATATCGCCAAAAAATGATGATGTTCCCATAATCTCCGTTCATCAATCATTGACAAACATGTAAGACCAGACTAGACTAGACTAGACTAGACTAGACTAGACTAGACCATAGCAACCTAATATCAATAATCCATCAAATATCCGTTCATGCACTAAGGAGATTGTCATGCATATCACCAACATTTCAGAGGCGAAAGCCAATTTGTCTTATCTGATTAAGACAGTTCAGGAAACAGATGAACCTATAATAATCGGCAAAGCGGGTGAACCTGTCGCGATTTTATCTGCTTTTAAAAAAAACCTATCACCTCGTCAACTGGGTGGCAGCTGGGAAGGCAAAGTAAAGATCTCCTCCGACTTTGATGAAATAGATGAAGAAATTACCGCCAGCTTTTACAACTCATCTATTTTCCCGGATAAATCATGAATAT
>JAGGWR010000169.1 GCA_021163445.1 Candidatus Tharpella aukensis | reverse complement strand
CATATAGGCTTCGTTATTGTAGATAATCCAGGTCACATCCTGATCTTCACCCAAGGCAAAGTTAAGACCCTGGTTCCCGATATCATAGAAAGAGCCATCGCCGCCAAAGACCAGAACTTTGGTCAATTTATCGAGATAGAGATTGCGAAAGGCGTTAAAAAGAGAGACCCGGGCGCCGAGACCGGCGGCGCTGGCAGTACCGAAACCATAATGGCCGGCGGGATAGACCCGGGCATTGTAGGGATTGCCCAAACAAGAGACCTCGGAACAACCGGTAGCATTGATGGTATAGACATTAAAACCGTGATCAATCATATGCTGTAAACCCCGACCATGCTCTCGCGTCATCAGGGTCGGAATCGAGCGATAAAAATCAGCAATCAGGCGCGGATTACGCCGCACCATCTCGGCTGCGGCAAAAACCAGGTTTTCAATAATCCCCGCACCACAGCCCGGACATAAAGTATGGCCGCCGGGAAGAAACTTCTGACCCGAATAGAGCAACATCAACTGTTGCAGGTAACGACTCTCTTTGACATAAGGAGCGACCGTCGAGCTGACATCTTTTTCATAGACCTCGGGCTTGAGAAAACGTTCTTCACCCTCAAGTTTGACACTACTCTTGTCAACCATACTGAAGGCTTTTGTTTTACAAACCTCAACACAAGCCCCGCACCCTTTACAATACTGTGGCATAACATTAATATTGAGATAGCTATCTTTAAAAACCGCATCACCGTAACCGGTGAATTTACTTAAATCGAGAGGACGAAAAAGTTTTTTCTCAGCTTGGGGCAGATCCTCATATTCGCGATCATGAAGCACCGATACGCGCAAGGCGTTATCGGGGCAGGCCGCGATACAGAGTCCGCAAGCAATACATTTATCAGCCGCAAAAACCGGCAGTGAAGTCCCGATTAAACTGGCATCGTTATACTCCGATGTACGGGCCGGAACAATATTGTAAAACTGATCCCAAGGGATATCTTCACCTTTCTGCAGGGGTTCAAGTACTTTTTCGATAAAGAGAGGACGATAGTTCTCCCCTAAAACTGAAGGAAAAGTAAGCGTCGCATATTCATCATCCTTATGATAACCCCGGGAAAGAGGTGGGTCATAATAGATTTTTTTGGCCAGATCTCCGGCAGCAACCGGTTTTTTGGGATTTTTGCCCCCTGCCGCCCCGGTCACCGAAGAGTCAGCCTGAGCCGGAATAAGTTCGTAAGGAACCTCAAGCAACTCCATATTTATATCGACGAGA
Source organism: Candidatus Tharpella aukensis (assembly GCA_021163445.1). Taxonomy (GTDB): domain Bacteria; phylum Desulfobacterota; class Anaeroferrophillalia; order Anaeroferrophillales; family Tharpellaceae; genus Tharpella; species Tharpella aukensis. Next base: position 4,529 of record JAGGWR010000169.1, on the reverse strand, counting down.
GCCGCTTTTTGACCAGTAAACTTAACTGCCAATTCACTACGAAAAGCCTCATTAAAAGCCTTGACCGGCAACAATTCGATAATCCGGTTAATCGCACCGAGAATCGGGGTTCGCGGCAAATTGCGCTTCAGTTGGGCCACAGAAGCGCCGGTAGCATCAAGTAATACCAGGTTAAAAACAGCTTTTTCGAGTAAAACCCGCACTTCAGAAGTCGCCTGCGAGACCAGCTCAGCAAAACTCTTAACCGTATTAACAACGAGGTAACCGCCGGTCTTAACGCCCTTAATTAATCCGAGTAAACTGTTATCAAGAAGATATTTATCATTGAAAACCGCCAGGGTTTCCATCTTGCTGACATCAGAACAGTTGCGAATCGCCTGGGTCGCGACCCGAGCATTCATAACCACCATCCCACCCTTACGGGAGGCACCATACTTGGCACTGGTCTGAACATATTTACCCGATTTGGCGATAATTTTAGCCAAAGTCTCCTGAGCCGTTTTTACCCCTTCTGCCCCAACTCCGACAAAAGCGACGCCAACTTCACTCTCGACAAAATCATCGTGAATCACCTTTTCGAGGACTTGAGGGCCTTTAATACCAACCGCGTAAATCCCCATCGGTTTTTCCGCAAGCATATTTTCGATCACCGCAAAGCAATCTTCAATACTGAAATCCTGGCTCCCGAGACCATAGATCCCCGACGTGATAACCGGATTAAAAGAGCGCCCGGTACGCTCATTGTAAGCCGCATGTTTAACATCACGCAAAAGATAACGCTCATTGGCAAGTGCGGTTTTTTCCAATACCGAAACAACTTTGGCATTTTGAATCCCCCGGGCCAACTCTTCGGTGCAGACCGGAAAAAAGAGTACCGGCCGTAAAAGGCCAATCGAAACCCCTTTGCTGCGATAGTAATCAATCGCCTCTTTCATAGTGCCGGCGGCGGCGCCAAGACAGACTACCACATATTCTGACTCGGCCGCATAGTAGTCCTCGACCACATCAAGTGAGGTACCTAAAATCTCGTTCATAACCCCCATCGCCGCTTTAACATACTTCTTGGCGTTGAGCAGGGCCAGATCCTGTTTCATCTGGGTCGACATCGTCGTCCCGATATCGGTGAAAGTCCCCATAAGAACCGGGTTATCAAAATCGGGCTGAAAGAGACGGTTGGGTTCGCCGAGAAAATATTTAAGAAACTGGTCGGAGACAATCTTGATATTTTCGATACTGTGACTTTTCTGAAAACCTTCCCCGGCAACAATCGCCGGCAACATCACCTGACGCTGTTCAATCGCCTTGAAAGCCAGAGGAATCAGGTGATGGAGCTCCTGATTATCTGCACTCATAAATTGGAACCACCCGGCCCCGCGAGCCGCATAAAGGTCGGCATGACCATTATGAATACTTAAACCGCCCTTATTGAGCTCACGCGTCTGCATCGTCATGACGACCGGCAACCTTTTACCGGCGACCGAATACATATTTTTATATTTATAGGTCAACCCTTGAGATGAGGTATTATCTGCATAACGCCCTCCCTGAGAAGCCGCGCCCTCAAGAAAAGCCATCGCCCCAAGTTCACTTTCCGGCTGAAAGTAGAAGATTCGTTCACCGAAGGCATTTACAAAACCATCCGCATAAGCTTTAGCCATACCCTCGGCAATCGGGGTTGAAGGGGTGATCGGATAACCGACCAGTCCGGTGACCGTCCGTTTCAAAACGTTGACTGCAGCATTATTACCGTCACCGATAAAATTCTGCTGTTGTGTCATGGCGGCAAAATCACTTCCCGCCTCAGCTTTAATATCCTGCACATATTGCTTGCGGTCAAACAAGCGAGCCCCATTAAATGTGAATTCAAAATCCCGCTTAAAATCAACATTTCTTCGTTTCAAAGCCATCTCGGTTATCTCCCTGCTCGACTCTATTCAACGATTATGTCCGGGAATACCATTTTCCTCTCGAGAGAAAAAATTACAATTCTCGAACAACCTCTTTCGAATAATAAAATCATTTTAAAAACTATTATGGTAGAATCATCAATTTAGAAAAACAGAGATAATTCGACCACAAATTATTAGCCCGATTACAAAGAGAGTCCATATACGCTAAAAAACCCTGCATAGCAACCTTAAATCATGTATACAATCCACAAAGAAAAGAGAAAGAGGCTGTATTAACAAAGCGATATAAAATAACATAAAAAAACAATCGACAATTTCCAAAAAACTGTATAGATGAAAAACAGTTAGTGGTTACCCGCAGAGATAAAAGTCATAGTCTGATAATTTTAAAACTTTGTTTACAATAAGCTTGATTGTTTAGTTGACAAATACCTTCCTTAAGATATATTGTCTGTTTTTAAACATAGAAAATCAAGCGACCGGAAAAATTAATTGGTAAGCGATTAATATTCCAACTATTCTTTGAAAAAAGATGAGCTGAGAAAATAATCATCCACAGACAACCTCCCAGCAAATCAGCAAATATATTTTAAGAGGAAAGTATAAATGAAGGTAGGAGAAATCATGAACCGGGAGGTTCTAAGCGTTACCCCGCAAGATCGGGTATGTGATGTGATCGATCTTTTTCTGGAAAAAAATATTACCGGTGCTCCGGTAACCGAACACGGCAAAGTTGTGGGAGTGATTTCCCGCAAGGATATCCTGCCCCTGATAACAACCTTTGACCTGGATTGCAGTTCATTGGAACAGATTCGACGAACCTGCGCGAATTTTGTTGCCGATCACATGAAAACTAAAGTCATGACCGTACAACCGGTCGAAGGGGTCGAAAAATGCGCCCTGATCATGACCGTCAACAACATTAACCGTCTACCGGTAATCGAAAACGACCTGCTGGTCGGCATCGTTACCCGCGGCGACATTCTCAAAGCATTAGCCCAATGCTACCACGCCCACGAGTGATGGCGTCGTAAAAAGTTCCGATATCCTGCGTTGTTGTGGTTTTCCAGGCACTCGACATACTACATGTATGGTCTCGCGCCTGGAAAACCACAACAACTTGTCTATCGAAATTTTTACTTAGCCATCCCGTTACTTCTAAGCAACTACTCGTAACCATTTGATATTGCAAGGGCTTTACATTGCGCCTAAAGTAGACATAATGTGCGGTAAAATCCATTTGTTATTTTTAGATATGTGGCCGCATAGCGGTCTGAAATCGCTTATTACGAGTTCAGTATAATTACATTCCAGAGCTACCGAAAAAGCTATTGTAGGCAAGTTTTTGCAATGCTTCGACACTGCTGAGAGCTTTCTTGAGTTCAACCTGTTCAGACTCGTTCAAATTTTCCGGGTCAAGATAATAGTCGTATTTACGTCCGGTAACAATCGCCTCCAGCTGAGAAACCATTTTGGCGTTTGAAAGCACCCGATAGGCTTTCTGCAAATCGAGTGAAAGATCAGCCTCAAAATGGTTCAGAGCTTCAAGGTGTTTGATTCGTTCAACCGTGTTGTTATCAGTCAATCCGTACTTTAAAGCAAAAACCCGGGCCGTCATAATCAGGGGGGCCCAACCAAAAAGTTTCACATTAAACATCCCCCGGTGATCACCACTCTTTTCCAAGCGAAGTTTTTTAAACATGGTCAGAGCTACATTCGACATGATGGCGCTGCGTGCCATCACCATCAACGCACCAAAATTATCGTGAATCATCTGCTGCACCTTGTCGATGAGACGCTGCCCCAAAGAACTGGAACCGGTACAGAAGGTAACATCCATCAAGATAATAATCCGCAACAGATTGTCCTGGCTTTGGTCATGGAAAATCCCTTCCATTTTACGACCCCACTCCGCTAGAGAGCCCCGCCAGTGGGGATTAGACGGCATAATATTCCCGCTGCATAGCGTAAATCCAACCTGATCCAAGGCCGCAACCACCTCATTGGCAAAGTTCTCAAAAAATACATCTATCTCTTCTACGCCATCAACCTTATAAACCAGAGCATTATCTTGATCGGTAAAAAAAGTCTGCTCGCGCCGCCCATCACTGCCCATATTAAACCACGTGAACTCACAGGGCAATGGAGCCAGCTTTTCACTGATTAGAGCAATAACTTTTTCGGTCAGGCGATGCCGGTAAGAGGTTATCAGAGCATGAATCTCCATGACGCCAATACCACGCAAATAGAGCTCTACCGCCACAACATTCAGTCGCCGATGCAGTTCAACCAACTCTTCCAGATCAGTGGCAAGGCCGACTTTCTCAGTCAATTTGAGAACCTCGGCGTAGCGTACTTTCAGGTAATCCCGACGCTCATCGAGAATGGCGCAACCCTTATCCAGAAAACTGATATGTTCAACCAGATTTGGAAAAAAAACATAATCCTTCCCCAAATCAACAAGAGAGCTCAGGCGCCTTAAATCATCAACCCCACCCTCATTTTTAAATTGCCGATAGAGCTGACTAAAATCGGCTGACTGATAATTTGTCGGCATAATTTGAAAATTCCTAAGTTGACCAGGCCGGAACCTATCGTTTTAATTTGTAATCTACAGTT
>JAGGWR010000008.1 GCA_021163445.1 Candidatus Tharpella aukensis | reverse complement strand
TCCCAGGCTGGAGCTGTTAACCGCATCACCGTCAATCGTAAATACCTGATCATCATTAAAGAGAAAATTACTCCAATGAATATCACTCTGCAAAAGACCGGCCCGATGGTGGGCGGCGATCGTCTCAATCGCAGCCTTAAGCAACTCTTGCCGAACTTGAGTTTTCTGGTGAACGCCCAACTGAGAAGCAAACCATAAATCAACCAGGGTCGTCGCCGGTTGCAACTCGGCAAAGATAATAATCGGTAAAGAACCTGAAAAAAGATGACCGGCAAAAAGAAGTTCCGGTGTCGCAATTTCAGCCGTTTGCAGCGCCTTGACTCCATTTAATTCCCGGAGCCAATGCCGTTCAGCTTTACGCTGGTCGAGAAATAGTTTCACCACCACCCGGCGCTCACCCCAAAGGGCAGCACAAACCATCCGTTTACCGGGAATCAGACGCAAAAGCCTTTGGCAAACAAGGGTTGTTGCATCATCCTCTTTTTCCGCTGGCAAAGAGAGGAAAAAAGGCAGTTTCAAATCATATTGGGCCTGACGCAAAGAGTCAACCGTGGCCATCCAGCCATTCTCAATCATAATCGCATATACTACTATTAAGCTGAACAATTTGGCAACAAAAAACGTTTATCCGTATTTTCTCCTTTACACGATAATGTCACTGCAATATAGTAACCATCATGGAATCTTATAAGAAACAACTTCTCGACCTCCGGGATGAACTTTTGGCTGGTCAAAAAGCTGGCCAAGATAGAACCAAAACGGTTGAACTTGATCAAACCAGTGTCGGGCGTCTCTCCCGGATGGAGGCGATCCAGGCCCAGGCAGTAGCGCTTGAGAGTCGACGCCGCCAACAACTTAAGTTGCAACAGATAAAGGCCGCCCTGCAAAGAATCGAGACCGGCGATTTTGGCATCTGTCCACGTTGCCAGGAAGAGATCGACAGCCGACGCCTTGATTTTGACCCAACCGCACCATTGTGTATCGCTTGCGCTCAAGCACTGGAAAAATAAGTGATTACCGAATATTTACAAAAAAAAGGGAGGAATGATCAGCATGAAAGAGTTACTGATTCGAGCTGAACGCTGTCTCGGCTGCCGCAGCTGTGAACTGGCCTGCGCGGTTGAACACTCAGTCGCCAAAAGCCTGCTTTTGAGCATCAATGAGGAGCCCCGGCCTCAATATCGGGTTCATGTCACCAGTGACGGCAAAAGTTCTCTGCCCCTCCAGTGCCGCAACTGTGAGGATGCACCGTGCTTGACTGCATGTTTAACCGGAGCCCTGCACTTAGATGCCAGAGGGGTTGTTTTATGCAACAGCGATCTCTGCATCGGTTGCTGGATGTGTCTAATGGTCTGCCCTTTCGGCATTATCAGCCAAAGCAATCATCAACGACGCATCGTCAAATGCGACCGCTGCCCGGAACGCGAAATTCCAGCCTGCGTCACGGCCTGCCCGACGGCCGCGCTAAGCTATCGCGAAGTCAACCAGGAGAGTATGGAAAAACGCCAAACAGTTCTGGTACAATTGCTGTCCCCGGCTACACAAAGCTAAAAATCAACACTTTCAAAAAGGCAGGTAGATGCTCCTAGACAACGGAAATGAAAATCTAAAAGTCCATGAGTGGATCACAAAATATACGGAAGCAGGTAAGCTTGACATAGTTACCGGCTATTTTACGATTGGTGCCCTCGCTTACCTGTCACAGCAAGTTAATGAAAAGATAACGGAATTTAAATTCATTCTTGGCGATATAGTTAACTACGATGTAGACATCAACAGAGCCCTCGACTTATTGAATGAGAATATTACGATAGAAGCATCTTTCAAATTAAATAACCTGGCCAGAGAAGCCGTAAATTTTCTCCGTCAGGGAAAAGTTGAGGCAAAAACCCTGGAGCCCAACTTTTGCCACGCCAAAGCCTATCTCTTTACACCTAATGAAAATGATGATCGGGAAAACTATTTTATCTCTGGAAGTTCAAATCTGACGGAAGCCGGGATCGGTCTGAAAACAACCCACAATATAGAGTTAAATATCGCTGAGACCGGCAATAACAATCAATACAAAGAGCTTAAAAAATGGTTCCATGATCTATGGGAGAAGCCTCAGGCCCACAAACAGAAAACTTTGTTCGATAATAATGGGAAAAAGTACAGCAAACCTTTTAAAGAGTATTTAATCGAAGAAATAGAAAAAATATTTATCGAATATACTCCAAAAGAGCTTTATTATAAGGTTCTGTTTGAGTTATTCGGCAACCAGTTACTCTCTGACCTGGATAATCCTGAATTTAATCGGCAAGTCGGAAGACTTGAAAACACAGTTGTTTATAAATCCTTATACCATTTCCAACAAAAAGGCGTCTTAAGCCTTATAAAGATGTTGCAAAAATACAACGGTGCAATCTTGGCTGATGCTGTCGGTCTGGGTAAAACCTGGAGTGCCCTTGCCGTTATGAAATTCTTCCAACTCCAGGGAAGAGAACTAATCCTGATCTGCCCGAAAAAACTTCAACACAACTGGCACCGCTACGTTAAGCATCAGAATTCAAAGTTTGAAAAAGATCAGTTCGAATTTTTCATTCGTTTTCATACTGATATGCAGTTTGAAAGAATGACTAAATACAACGATCGCTCCGATAAACTCTTTGTTAACGATAAACCAAAACTCATAGTCATCGACGAAAGTCATAATTTAAGAAATGATAAATCAAAAAGATATAAATTCCTGGTTGAAGAGATCTTAAAGTGCAATGCTGATGTTAAAGTCCTGATGCTGACTGCTACCCCGAT
>JAGGWR010000192.1 GCA_021163445.1 Candidatus Tharpella aukensis | reverse complement strand
TTTGGTTTTGGCCAGGCGTTCTATGAAGAGCAGGGCGCCATAATTTAAGTTAAAAGTTTCGGGTAAACTATTGAGATCAAGGCTATACGTAGAGATTAGACGGGCAGCCTCCGCAAGCAACTCTTGCGGGCTTAAATCTGAGGGCAATCCAAGTGCTTCCGGTTTGGTCTGTGATTTTTGCAGATGAGCTTGCAGGGCGACTCTGGAGAGGCCGGTGATCGTGGGAAAATCGCCGATAATCTCGTTGAGTATGAGCAGGTCGACCGGTCGTTTCAGGGTTGGCAGCCAGGCGAAGATATCTTCACATTGGAACGTGATTGGAGATTGGGCCAGACGCTCTTGCTGTTTTTGCAAAAGGGTTGGTGAGATATCGACCATGGTGATCTGCTGTGGCGTGAGAACCTCAAGCAGGGCTGCCATCAGCGTGCCATAACCGCCGCCGATTTCGATTATTTCACTACATTTTCGGGGCAAAGAAGTTGATTGTTGCAGATAATCGGCAATCAAGTTACCGTAAGCTGCCGGTTTTTCCAGGGCTTTAGCAAAAGCGCCGGTGCCGTCACCAAGACTTTGGCAGATAGTCATCTCCCAAAGCAAACTCGGATAAGCCCCGGTGTAGTAATCGCTGGTAAGGTTAAGTTTGGGTGATGGCAAAGATGTATCCATGATTTAAGCGTCTAAGTTGCAGAGAGCAGTTTGTTATTTTGCTTCGCTCACTTCGAGGGGGACAGGCTACCGGGCACTCCTGGTTTGCGTTATGGTTTGACACTACGTAAGTTATTGATAACTGATACTTCCGTTAAACCCAGTCCCCGCCATGTGGCAAAGTGAATTTTTTTATCACGGCTGTTTTGTTCGTTCTGTCTCGATGCGGGGACATGCCTCCAGACCGGGCTTTAGCCCGTGGCGAGCTGAGCCGTGTCCCCCTCGAAGTGAGCGAAGCAAAGTTCAACGTTACCCGTTTTGACTTAAGATCAATAAATATTGTAAACGTTGGGCTTTGTCGTTAGGCGCGTAACTGGCGGCCGCCGATGAGGTGATAGTGTACATGGTAGACTACCTGACCACCCTCTTTATTGATGTTTGCCAGAACCCGGTAGCCGGATTCGGCGACGCCGAATTCCAGGGCCAGTTTTTTCATGACACAGTGAATATGGGCGATAATTTCCATCTCCTCATCGGGAAGATCGTTGAGGGTGGGATAATGTTTTTTTGGAATAACCAACAGGTGAACCGGAGCCTTGGGATTTATATCCTTGAAGGCATACACGGTTTCATCTTCATAGACTTTGTCGCATGGGATTTCGCCTTTAATGATCTTGCAAAAGAGACACTCTTTCATGGTATTTATTCCTCTTTTAATCAATCACGGAGGTTGTCCGAGAATATCAATTTATTCTCAGATTGAGGTATTATTTTTAAAAAATAAAAAATAACGAGGAGCTGGGGAAAAAGGGCATTTTCGGGCAGCCTCCTAACTCATTACTGCGCCTTTGGCGGCCGAGCCCACTTGCTTCGCGTAGCGGGCCAGGTAGCCTTGTTTGATTTTTGCCGGAGGCGCTTGCCAACGTTCTTTACGGATTTTTAATTCGCTCTCATCAACTAATAACTCAAGGTTGCGTCCAGGTATATCAATTTTGATTTGATCGCCCTCTTCAACCAGGCCGATGAGGCCGCCAGCCGAGGCTTCCGGAGAGATATGGCCGATGGCCGCACCGCGGGTGCCGCCGGAAAAACGACCGTCGGTCAAAAGTGCAACCTCCTTGTCGAGGCCGATACCGGCTAAAGCTGCCGTCGGCGAGAGCATCTCACGCATGCCCGGGCCGCCTTGCGGCCCTTCATAGCGGATAACGATAACATCGCCGGGATTAATTTTCTGGTTGATAATTGCTGAAAAAGCCTCTTCTTCGGTTTCAAAAATCCGAGCCGGGCCTTGGTGTTGGAGCATCTCCGGGGCCACGGCCGATTGTTTAACTACGGCACCATCTCGGGCCAGATTCCCGGTCAAAACTGCAAGGCCACCGGTTTTATGGTAGGGATTATCCAATGGTCGGATGGTTTCATGGTTTAAGACTTTGATTGCCGGTTGGGCTAGAAGTTGACCTAAAGTTTCGCCGCTTACGGTCAGGCAATCTTCAGCTAAGAGCCCTTTTTCCGCCAAAACTTTCATAATTGCACTGACGCCGCCCGCCTGGTGCAGGTCTTCCATGTGATCCGGGCCACCGGGTGACATGTTGCAGATATGGGGGGTTTTAAGGCTTGCCTGATTGAAATCTTCCAGAGCCAGAGTAAGACCTGCTTCATGGGCAATTGCCGGTAGATGCAGAGATGTGTTGGTCGAGCCGCCAAAAGCCATGTCGACCGCCAGGGCGTTGTGAAAGGTTTTATTGGTTAAAATCTGGCGCATTGTAATCTTTTTTTCAACCAGATTCATGATTGCCATGCCGCTCTCTTTGGCCAGGCGAATCCGGGCCGCATCGACGGCCAGGATGGTTCCGTTACCGGGCAGGGCAATGCCTAAAGCTTCGGTCAGGCAATTCATTGAGTTCGCTGTAAACATGCCGCTGCAGGATCCAGCTCCGGGGCAGGCAGCATCTTCCAGTTCAGTTAGCTCTTCTTCAGTTAGTTCACCGATCCGGAGTTTGCCCATACCTTCAAAAACGGTGATCAGATCGATCTCTTGGCCGTTGCAAATGCCGGTGCGCATGGGGCCGCCGCTGATGACAATTGTCGGCAGGTCGAGGCGGGCTCCGGCCATAATCATACCGGGAACAATTTTGTCACAATTCGGCAGCAGCACCAGGCCGTCAAAGGGGTAAGCCCGCGCCATGCTTTCAACCGAGTCGGCAATCAGCTCACGGGAGGCGAGAGAATATTTCATCCCCTCGTGACCCATTGCGATGCCATCACAGATACCGATGGTCGAAAATTCCATGGGCGTGCCGCCGGCCATGCGAATGCCGTCTTTGACCGCCGCACAGACTCGATCAAGATGAATATGGCCGGGAATGACCTCGTTGGCCGACTGGGCGACGCCGATTAAGGGGCGGCGCAGTTCGGTATCAGTATAGCCGATAGCTTTAAGCAGAGCCCGGTGCGGGGCTCGTTCAGGCCCTTTAGTGATTTGATGTGAGCGCATTTATTTCATCCTCTCCATCTTCGATTATTTTAACTGCATAGGCTCGGTCAAAATCACCGGTCAGAGGGGTGCGTGCTTGGGCCAGACTGCCGTCTGCACCAAAAAAGTCGACAACCGTGATAAATCCGAGGGGTTCGGTAAAAACGAAGCCCAGCTTGCTCTTGTTTTGCGGATCATTAATTTGAGCCGACTCGCGGAAAACCAGTAGTTCACGCCCTTGACGCAGGTCACTGCGATGGCCGGCATCGAGAAGAAAGGTATTCTCTTCATCCCCTGAACTAATCCGACACCACCAGGTAGTTGAGTCAACGAGATGCAAGAGCGGAACCGGGTCGTTGGGAACCAGAGGCAGAAGCAGGTTACCTTTCAAGTCAGAACGGAAGGTAAAAGATGCGACGTTGTCTCCAGTCTGGGCATCGATCCAGGTACAGGTATAGTATTCGTATCTACGACCTGCTGTCGTAGTCAGAAACAGGATAAATTGAACCTCCGGTGGTCCAGAGGAGAGTTTAAGCCAACCCTTGATTTCAGTTGCAATCTCAGAGCGTTGCTTGAGTAGGCGGCCCTTGTCCAGAAGAGCTTGATCATGGCAGTCCGCAACCCGCAAAGGGAGTTTATTTTCAAGCTCAAGGCTAAGCAACGTTGCAATTTCGGGGTGGAGTTGACTGGTTCGAGTGGGAAAAAGCAGGGCGCGTCGTCGCAACGGCGGGATTGCAGGTGTGGTTTCACTGAGCAACTCTTCTCCACTCTCCTCGGTATTCAAGTCGCCGCTTTCGGCCGTCTGCGTGTCTGTGGCAGTGGGAGCGCCGGTCAGGCTACTGTCAGCAATTTCCGTATTCTCTGTTATCGACTTTGGTAAATCAGCTGTGTAGGCTAAATGTTTACCGCTTTGGTAGACTTGACTCGGTACCCAGAGGGCGGGTGGAGCCGAAGGGTCAAGGGCGGCTTGCGGGTTCACCACTCGCGTATAGACAACTCCTTTGACCTCCATGGTTTCAATTGCGTCGTTGCTTTCCGGAAAGCTATCGATCTCAAGCCGGGGCATAAAAGGTATGCGGGTGCAGCTTGAGCAAAATAGCAGCGCGGAGAGCATAAATAACAGGAGAAAGAGAAAGAATGGTGTTCGTTGATTAGTCAATTTATCTCGGTGTGGGGACATACCTCCAGTCCGGGCTTTAGCCCGTGACGAGCTGAGCTGTGTCCCCCTCGAAGTGGGCGAAGCGATCTTCGCCGACGTTAATTGTTTCTTTATAGTGGGCACCTGGATAGAAAAGGTTAAATAAATGGTAACTATTCAGCGTAAGTAGAAAGGCACCTAATTTTGATGGATTTCAGTGAATTCTGGGGACATAACCTGATTCTCCGAAGGAAATCGGGATTGTGTCCCCTGAATTTACGGGTTAGCTGAATAGTTACAATAAATGAAAAGCACGAAAAATATTTTTCGTGCTTTTCGTGGTTAAAAAAAATCACATGAAATTTTCTTCCCTACTCAACCGCTTTGACCATGTCATCCTGTTTGAATTTACCGGCGGCTAAAGGCTCGCAGATGGCTCCGTCGAGGCCGAAGAAATCGACAATTTTAACGGTTCCTTTGAGAGCCCCTTGGGCTTGACCGAGAGAGAGTTTACTGTTTGGATCTTTAATCTCGGTGCCTTTGGCGTAGACTCTTAAATTCTGACCTGCCTGGAGGCCGCTGAGCCGTCCGGCATTAATCAATATCCGTTTGTTTTCAGCTTTTATTACCCGCGCACTCCAGTCGATCATACGGATATGATTGACAAGGCTGTTGACAACTTGTTCAGCTCCGGGGGTGGCGGGGTTGAGGTTATAGCTTTTGACCGGATAGCCGGTAGCCGTATCGATCAATTGCAATTCAACTTGTTGGGTCGGGGCCGCATAAGCCCCGGCATTAAAGTTGGCCGCGAAGTGAACCCTTTCAAGGATGATCGCTTGGGCTCCCATCTCTTTACCCAGACGACTCAAGCGAGCGCGTGAATCTAAGCTTTGGCTGAAAAACTGTTGTGAACTGGTGTAGTTTTCAACCGCTTCACGGGGAACCAGATTAATTCCGGGAGCCGCTGCCAGACGCTGATAAATTTTCTGGCTGAAAGCGTCATGCGGTGTCGTAGTTAAGCCGCGTTGGGGGTAGCTTATAATGAAAAGAGTTTTGCGTTTAATACCACCAAAGGCAAAATTTTCTTCCTGCGGAGTACCAAAGAATGAATTGGGACTAGCGCCCGTGTTTGCAGCACCAAGGTTGGCCTGTTCAAAGCCGCCACCCATTGCATTCATCTGGGGATTTATTGGTTGAGCTGCCGGGTAGGCACCGTAGGCTGGAGTTTGCGGCATGTTTCCAGGCATCTGGCCCTGGCCATAAGCTGGCGCCGCGCCGGTTCCACCGTAGTAGGGTTGGGCTCCATAAGGTTGAGCCCCATAAGGTTGGGCTCCGTAAGCTTGGCCCTGGGGTGCCATGTTCTGGTTTTGTGCACCATATGCGCCTGCCGTTCCGCCATAGCCGGGGTTGGCATTAGCAGCATAGTTAGTATTTGGGTTATAAGGCTGTCCGGGTTGGAAGGCTCCAGCCGCCGGCGCTTGACCGTAAGCCGGGGCCTGGCCATATTGATTGCCGCCAGGTGCCTGATAAGGGTTGGGGTATTGCTGATTCTGTCCGGCAGCCTGGTTTTGACCACTATATTGCGGTTCATCTTCAGTCTGGACGGCTTCTTGCACCAGCGGTTCTTCTTCCTGTACCGTTTTACTGCCGAAAAAAGGCATTTTCCAGCCGCAGCCGCTGATCAGGAATGCCATCATTAAACATAACAGTAGAATTTTTCTAGTCATCAGTAATCTCTCCTTAAAATTTTATATGAATTTTAACTTAGTGACTTGCTTATAAAAGTCTATCGCATAGTCAGGATTATTTTTCAATCCATTTCTGCGGGTGTCAGCTTTGTTTTATAGAAATTGATTCAGCTCTTTGCGGCCCAGTTCAGCAACAACCTCTTTAACCTGCTGCGTACTGCCCTTGCGGCAGATTAACAGGGCATCGTCACTTTCGACGACGAGCAGGTTTTCAACATCAACCAGGGCCGTCAGTTTGCGACTGTAGACGGTGTTGTCGGTGGAGCCGATGGAGATCACCGGTTGCGAAGTTGCAAAGGGTGAGAGTTGTAATTCGTCGAGTGAATCCCAGCTTCCCAGATCACTCCACGAAAAATCGGATGGAACGACAGCCACCCGTTGTGATTTTTCCATTATACCGACATCAATGGAGATCGACTCAACCTCTTGGTAGAGTTGTTCAAGAGCTGCTTGCAGACCTTGAACAGGATGACTTTTGACAAATTCAGCCAGGGATTTACCAAGTTCCGGGGTCAGGTTAGCAATCTCTTTGAGAATGCTTCCGGTTTTCCAGATGAAGATGCCGCTGTTCCAGTAATAGCCGCCGTCCATGAGATAGGTAGCGGCTGTTCGGTAGTCAGGTTTTTCGACAAATCGTTTGACTTTGAAGGCGGCCAGTTGTTGATCGTTGGTCGGCGGCAGCGGATCGCCCCCTTGAATATAACCATAGCCGGTCTCCGGGCGATTTGGTTTTATACCCAGGGTAACCAGACTGCCGTCGGCGGCACATTCGGCCGCCCTTAAGAGGTGGGCTTGAAAACGATCCTGGTCACCGATGTAGTGGTCGGCCGGGAAAACCATCATGATCGCATCTTCGCCAACTCTGTTGGCCAGAATTTGGGCTGCCAGGGCGATGGCCGGGGCCGTGTTGCGGCCCCGAGGTTCGGCGATAATCTGCGTCTCTTCAAGATGGGGAGCCAGGTTACTGACGACATCACGGTATTGCTCTTGGTTGGTAACCACCATCAGGTTAGATGCCGGGATAAAAGGCAGCAGGCGTTTTACGGTAACTTCAAGCGTGGAGCTGCCCTCAATCAGCGGGATCAGCTGTTTCGGTTTTCGATGTCGGCTCAAGGGCCAGAATCGGGTACCGGAACCCCCGGCTAAAATTACTCCATAGATATTTGGCATCTATTTAATTCTCTCTTGATTGTTGAAGTGCTAAATTAACAACTCTATCGCTTACCCAGATACCGTTTTTACGCATACGCTCTAAAACCACACCAACATTTGTTATCAAGTTATTTTTTTTCGCCTTTATGAGAATCCCGATGGAACCAGTTAGCAATAATCCATTGAGGCGCGCAATACGGCGACCAACAGCCTCATCAATGCAAACAGTTCCAATTTTTTCAGAAAGAGCTAACTGGACAACAGCAGCTTCTCCCAAGTCAAGTGTATTAGTTAGAAAAGGAGATATTGTCTGCTCGG
>JAGGWR010000069.1 GCA_021163445.1 Candidatus Tharpella aukensis | reverse complement strand
TACAAAGACGATTTTCAAGGTGATTTTCTCGCCCGTTACGCCAAAAAAGTACACGGATTTAAGAAGATTGCCATTTTTTATGAAGTAAATGACTATGCCATGGGGCTTAAGGATGCCTTCGTCAAACAGGCAAAAAAACAGGGTTTAAGAGTGATCGGGGTTGAATCTTACATGGCGGAAACCGCTGATTTTAAGGCTCAGCTGACAAAATTCAAGATGATGCGCCCCGATGCTATTTTTATTCCGGGTTACGCTCCTCAGGCGACTTTGTTGATCTCGCAGGCCCGGAGCTTGGGGATTAAATGTGCTTTTTTTGGGGCTGATGGTCTTGATGATGCGATAATGTTGCAAAATCCCGACGCTGATGGTCTATTTGTTACCACTCCTTTTCTGGTTGATCGGGGCGGGGCGATGGTGAAAGAGTTCGTTGAGCGCTACCGGAAGAAATATGGGATTGAGCCGAACTGGTTTGCGGCCAACACCTATGATGCCGTCGGCCTCGCGGCTGCCGCGATTACTAACGCCGGACTTGATCGTGAAAAAGTGCGGGCTTATCTGGCCTCAATATCTTCTGCCGAGAAAGCATATCAGGGGATTACCGGGGCCACCTACTTTGATGAAAACGGTGATTGTCTCAAAGCCGCCTTTGTCAAAGTAGTCAAAGATGGTAAATGGGTCAGCGCCAAAGAACAACTCCAATAATTATGGCTTCGTAAAATGTCCACCTGCTTCGCACCCCAAGGGCACTTCCTCGCGGTGCTCGTGGCGTTGTGCGGCGACTTTCGTCACTACGGCGTACTGTATGTACGCCTCATTCCTCAAGTCTAGCACGCCTCGCATCTGAACATTTTACTTTGCCATAAACAGATTATTTATGCTTACTGCTATTCTCGAACATTCATCTCTTTTTCTGCAGCAGCTGGTTAATGGAATAACCTTGGGCAGTATCTACGCCCTGATTGCGGTCGGCTACACCATGGTTTATGGGGTTATTCAGCTGATAAATTTTGCCCACGGTGAAATTTATATGCTGGGAGCCTTTATCAGCTTTTCGCTGCTTACCGGATTGTTCGGGGTTGGCCTGCCTTTCTGGCTGGCTGTGCTCGTGGCTGTTTTGGTCTGTGCTTTGGCCGGGGTTCTGCTTGATATTGTGGCTTATCGGCCTTTGCGCCGGGCACCGCGACTGGCCGCTCTGATTACGGCGATCGGCATGTCTATCTTCCTGCAAAATCTGGCCCTGTTGATCTGGGGGGCTCAGATTAAATCATTTCCTCGAAACCTAATTCCCGCTTTTTTTAATGAGCCGGCTCTCCAATTTGGCGATGTTGTGGTCAGCTGGTTACAGGTGATCATTCTCCTTACGGCAATCTTTTTGATGCTGGCTTTACAGCTGATTGTCCATTACACCAGGCTCGGTCGAGCTATGCGAGCGATTGCTCAGGACAAGACCGCAGCATCCCTGATGGGGGTCAATGTTGATCGAGTTGTCTCCTATACGTTTGCCTTAGGCTCTGGCCTCGGCGGGGTGGCGGGAATTCTGGTTGCCCTCTATTATAATGCTGTCTATCCGACGATGGGCTATTTTGCCGGGATTAAAGCCTTTGCTGCGGCAGTCTTAGGTGGCATCGGCAGTATTCCCGGAGCTATTTTAGGTGGCGGAATTTTGGGTTTAGCCGAAGTTTTCGGCGGCGGCTACATCTCCTCTTCGTATAGTGACGGTATCGCTTATGCAGTGATGATTCTTGTGATTCTGGTTAAACCGAACGGTCTTTTTGGCCGCCAGCTACGCGACAAAGCGTGATGGGCTGACAATAAATTATGCATTTAGACGATCGTCTTTTTAGTGAGAAAAAGTTTTACCTGCCCCTGCTGGCGGCGGTCTTGATTTTGCCTTGGCTGCCGATGGGGATTGCCGGGCCTTATGTTTTAAGGGTTGCGACTCTGACGCTGGTCTATATGGTTCTCGCCTTAGGTCTCAATGTGGTGCCCGGGTTTACCGGTTTACTTGATCTTGGCTATGTCGGTTTTTTTGGTCTAGGGGCCTATACGGCTGGTCTTTTGACGGTTCATTATCAATGGAGCATCTGGTTGGTGCTGCCGCTGGCGGCACTTAATGGCGCTTTATGGGGGGTGCTGCGCGGGGCTCCGACGTTGCGACTCTCAGATGACTATTTTGCGATTGTCACGTTCGGTTTTTCCGAGTTGATTATCCTGGTTATTCGTAATGAACTCTGGTTGACCAAGGGGCCGATGGGGGTTCCGGGTATAGCCCGACCTGATTTTTTTGGCCATGTTCTTAATCAGCCCTGGCAGAATTTTTATCTGATTCTTTTTTTGCTCCTCGTGGTCTTGTGGGTGGTGCTCAGGATTCGCAGCTCTCGACTGGGGCGGGCCTGGTTTGCCGTGCGAGAAGATGAAATAGCGGCTGAATGTGTCGGCGTCAATGTTGCCAATTATAAAATTATCGCCTTTGCTTTGAGTGCGGCGATCGGGGCTCTGGCCGGGGCTTTTTATGCCCGCTGGTTTCGTTTTATTCATCCGGATATGTTTAAATTCTGGGAATCAATTCTCATTCTTTGTCTTATTGTTTTGGGGGGGATGGGGAGTGTTACTGGGGCTCTGCTGGGAGCCTTGATCCTGATCCCATTAACTGAAGTCTTAAGAATTGTTCTACCGGCTGAGCTCAGCAACGCCAGATATCTGCTCTTTGGTCTGCTTATTGTCTGTATGATGCGTTGGCGGCCGGCCGGGCTCTTACCGGTGCAAAAGGAATAAGGAGTTTTTTGGCGTGGACAAGCGTAAAACAGGCGAAATTCTTCTTCAGGCCCATAAACTGGTTAAGAAATTTGGTGGACTGACGGCGGTCAAAGAGGTTTCGCTTGAGGTTCGGGCCGGTGAAATCATCGGCTTGATTGGTCCCAATGGGGCCGGGAAAACCACCTTTTTTAACTGTCTTAACGCCATTGCCGTACCGACCTCGGGTGAGATTACGTTTGCCGGTCACAGCCTGGTCAGTCAGGTTAGCGGGGCAAGCAGCCGTCTGATTTTTCGCTCTGCTCTTCTTTTTGCCCTGCTTTCCCTCTTCTGGCTGCCCCTGGTTTTAGGGGTGGTCTGGCCGGAGACCTTCTTTCGCTTGGAAGCGGTACTTTCGCTTTCATCTCTGGCACTCTTTCGTATCTACCTGCTCCGACCTTTAACTCGTTTTCGGCCTTGGAGCCGGCTTTTATTGATTATCTTCGTTCTGGTTGACGGAATTTGTGCGGTCTCCTGGCTCTGGCGCAGCGCTGAGTTTGCGGAAGTTAGTTTTTTCGGTCTTTTTCCCTTCTACCCGATGCTGGTGCCGGGGGCTCTTTTACTTTTAATTGCGGCCCCGATTCTGTTGCTCCTGTTTAATCTGTCGCAGGTCAAAGAAGCCTTTGGCCAGCATTTAAGAGCTGATGCGATTACCGTTTTCGGGATGGGACGGACTTTTCAGAATATCCGTCTTTTTTCCTCACTGTCGGTGCTTGATAACGTTAAGTTGGGGCGCCATTGCCGAACCCGGGCTAATTTTTTCGGGATTGTTTTTGGCTTGCCGCAGGCGCGTAAGGAAGAGCTGGATTCAGCTGAGAAAGCCACAGAATGTTTAAACTTTGTCGGACTTGGTCAACAGCTTGAGAGCCTGGCCAGCTCGCTGCCCTATGGGGCTCAGCGTCGCTTAGAGATCGCTAGAGCTCTGGCGACCGAACCTAAATTGCTGCTTTTAGATGAACCGGCGGCCGGGATGAATCCGACTGAATCGGCCGAACTTATTACCCTGGTGCGTAGGATTAGTGCGGCCGGTATTGCAATCTTGATTATTGAACACGATATGAAAGTGATGATGAATCTGGCCGACCGCATCTATGTCCTCGATCATGGTGAATTGATCGCTTCTGGAACTCCGGCTGAGATTCGCAGTAATGCGAAAGTGATTGAAGCCTACCTTGGAGCTTAAGCATGCCGCTACTGAAGCTTAAAGATGTCCACTATTACTATGGTAATATCCATGCTTTGAAAGGGGTTGATCTGGAGATCTATGCCGGTGAGATCAGAACCTTGATCGGGGCTAATGGGGCCGGGAAATCGACGACCTTGATGGCGATCAGTGCGATTTTTAAACCACAACGCGGCGATATTTTATATCACGGTACGTCGCTGCTGGGCCGGGCGCCGGATGCGATTGTTAAGGCCGGACTCTGCCAGGTGCCGGAAGGGCGGCGTATTTTTCCGGGTTTGACAATTCAGGAAAACCTTGAAATGGGGGCCTATTGTCGGCGTGTAAAAGCCGCGATTGCCGCCGATCTTGAAATGGTTTATGATCTTTTTCCGGTCTTGGGAGAACGGCGGCGTCAGGCCGGAGGCACCCTCTCCGGGGGCGAGCAGCAGATGTTGGCGATCGGCCGGGCCTTAATGTCACAGCCCCAGCTTTTATTGCTCGATGAGCCCTCTTTGGGCTTAGCCCCCTTAATGGTGGAAAAGATTTTTTCAATTATAGAACGGATTGCCGGGGAGGGGATTACGATTCTCCTGGTCGAACAGAATGCCCACGCTGCCCTGACCTTGGCCGATTACGGTTATGTGATGGAGACCGGTAAAATCATTCTTGAGGCTCCGGCTAACGAGTTATTATCTGATGAACGGGTCAAAGAGGCCTATTTAGGAGAATGAAATGACAAAACAAATTGTTTGGCGAATTGAAAAATCATGGTTGGCAAAAGAGCCGGGTCTGCGGGCTTTTTTGCTCTCTGAAGAGCGGGAATTCTTTACGCTTTATCAGGAGATGGAAGAAAAACTAAAGGTTTTCAAAGAACGTAAACTCAAAAAATCTCTCCTTTTGAGTGCCCCGGAGCTGACGTCGGCCGATTACTTTGTGCCGCTTAATCAGTTCAAGCATCTTAATATCTGGGAAGCGGTAAAATGCGCGGCTCAGCAGGCCTATAAAGAGGCGGTGGCGCTTAAAATCTCACCTCTGGTATTGGTTCTTGACGCTCCGGATGCGAGTGGTTTTCATAAAAAAGCGTTGGAAGGAATTATCCTTGGCGCTTACGCTTATGAGCAGTTTAAGGGCAAAGCTCCAAACCAAGATAAGGATGAAGATAAAGAGGATTTTTGTCCAGAGGTCGTTTTTGTCGTCGGCGGTCTCGATCTGCCGCTTATTAATGATGAACTGCAGCGGCTGGAGACGGTTTGTCAAGTCGTTAACCGGGTACGTGATCTGGTCAACCATCCGCCCTCATTTCTGGGGCCGGAAGAGTTTGTTGATGAGGCCGTAAAAAGCGCCGGTCGCTGTGCTTTGCAAATTGATCTCTGGGACGAAAACCGGCTCCGAAAAGAGGGTTATAACGGTCTTCTGGCGGTGGGCCGGGGTAGTTGTAAACCGCCGCGGATGGTTACTCTAACTTATGAACCAAAATCGGCCAAAGAGGACAAAATTCCGCATGTTGTCCTGGTCGGTAAAGGGATTACATTTGATTCCGGCGGGCTTTCGCTTAAACCGGGCGCTTCGATGGTCGATATGAAATCCGATATGGCCGGGGCTGCCGCCGTACTTGGAGCGCTGGAGATTATCGGTCAACTTGGGGCGAAAGTCAAGGTCACGGGAATTTTGGCCATGGCCGAAAATATGCCGAGTGGCGAAGCTCAGGCGCCGGGCGATATCATTGTTATGAAGAACGGAAAATCGGTGGAGGTCAAAAATACTGATGCCGAGGGCCGTCTTATTCTCGCCGATGCTCTGCAGTTGGGAGCCTCGCTTAAACCTGATTATATGGTCGATGCCGCAACCTTAACCGGCGCTTGCCGGGTTGCTTTGGGCATTCAGGTCGCCGCCGTTCTAGGCCGCGATCGTGATTTAATTGCCCGACTCATGGATTCCGGTGAGGAGAGCGGCGAGATTCTCTGGGAGCTGCCCTTTGAAAAGGCCTATCTTGAGGATATGAAGTCAGATTTTGCCGACATCTCCAATATTGGTAACAGCGCCTATGGCGGAACCATTACCGCAGCCCTCTTTTTAGGTGAATTTGTTCCAGAGGAGATTCCATGGGCTCATCTCGATATCGCCGGCCCCGCTTATCCGGGTAAAAAATGGAAATATTTTGCCCCCGGTGCCACCGGTTTCGGCGCCCGGGTTTTAGCGGGCCTGGTGAAAAATTTGTAACATTTAACCAGACAACCTCTCTAATTTAAAACCGGTCAGGTAGTTATTTGGGCTTCGCCCGGCTTCATGTAAATATTCGGCTAGATGTTAAGAAATCACTAAGTTTGAAAATTATTACGGGTACGAGGCACAAAGGCACAGAGGCAGAAGGCACAGAGTTTTTCATAAACACAAGCAGATTGGTAATAAAAAT
>JAGGWR010000053.1 GCA_021163445.1 Candidatus Tharpella aukensis | reverse complement strand
TCGGCTTTACCTCAAGTGGAGCCACTTGCACCTCATGTTTGGTGTTGCAGGCGACCGTCAGCAAAAGGGTCAAGAGAGTTAGTAAAAAAAATATTTTGGGCATGGAATCCTCCTTTATTGGATCATGGTTGGGATATCTTTATACCGTAAAATCTGATTTAACGGAAGGCGTAAGTTGATATCCAGACTGATGCCTTGAAAGTGAGAACCAGGACTGCCCGCGCTCACCCTGGCAAAACCGCCGAGCTCTTTTTTATAAACAAAAGGCAGAGGCAGGTTGGGCTTGCCATCAAACTGCAAATTAAGGATAAGTTTTTGGGTTTCAGAATTGAGGCTCAATTTGGTCCATTTATATTGATAATCCTTGAGCGCTTCGCGGGCCAGATCAAGTTGGGCAAACTCGGGGCTGTCAATTGGCAGCCCCGCAGTCAAAACTTCGCTGCTACTAACCTTGATGTTGCCGCCGACACCCGGGGTTGAGTAGAGAAAACCATCGTCAAAAGTGATGCGGCCCTTTTCCCAGGTAACCGGGACGCGGCCGTTGACCGAACCTTGACCACAGGCTTTAATTTGACCGAGTTGTTCAAGTATTTCGGCCAGTTGCAGGCGGTCGCAGTGGAGGGTTGACTGGTAGTGATCGACATCCGGGGAGATGCGCAGTGCCTGGGTCTCGATATTACCGCCGCACCATGATATCCGGCTTTTTTCGAGGAGCAGGGTTTTGGCAGATTCAACCCGGAAGGCGAAACAGCCGTCCCGGCAGATAATATTTCCGGCCGTGAGCTGGTCAAAAACTAATCTTTGGTCGGGAGCGCTGCGTAAAGAGGGTAGTTCAGGAAACTGCAGGCGGCAGTTGATGCCGTTGCAGAGAAGATTCTTTTCATCGTTACGAAAGATTCCTTGTTCGACAATGGCTGTGGCCGACCCCTTTATTTCATTGGCTTTGTATGAGAGTTGGCCATGGCCGCTCAGGGTGCCGTCGAAGGTACTGTTGGCAGCGGAGTTTGAAAATTTTTCTAAAGCAACTGGTTTTGCCGGTTTACAGGCGGGGATTGTAAACGTTGCCGCCGCTTGCAGGGTGCCGTTTTGGCCGAGTTCGCAGTGGCCATCGGTGATCATTTTTAACCCGGCAACCAGAGCACTATCATAACAACCCTTGAGCAGAATTTTTTCTCCCTGTTGTTGTAATGATGTGCTGAAATGACCTAGATTAAGATCTTCGAGATAGATTTTTCGGCAGCTCAATTTTCCCTTACGTCCACTGGTTGCTTGGTTTGCGGGCCAGTGCCAAGGCACTGTTCCCGCTATTTCCAAAACTCTAAGATCATAATCCGGAATCTGCAAAGTACCCCCCGCAAATTGCAATGTGGTGTCTATCGCAGGATCCATGGTGTCACTATAGAGAATGTTACTTTGTAGACTAAGTACGGGTAATTTAAGGTTGAAATCCGCTTGTTTAATGTTTGTTTTTGCAAGTTCTAAAAGGTTGGAAGAGTCAATCGTCAGGCCTTGACTGGTAGATTTTATTAAGGCCCGGCCGCAATCTTTGATATCGGGACAGGTGGACTGGTTACCCTTGTCGGGGCTCTTTAATCTCGGTTTTTGCATGGCGACTTGCCACTTTACTTCACTTTTTTCTCCTTGACCGGAGGCTTTAAGGGTGATGGCCGGGGAATTAGCGGAAATTGTGAGGTCTCCTTTTTGCAGCTCCCAGACGGTGCCGTCACTGGGGCTGTCAAGTGAGGCCTGCCACTCGCCATGGGGATCAAGGCCAGCGTCAAGATTCCATTTTTGCTGCAGTGGTCGATTCCAGGTGAAATCGTTGTCGTGGCCCGCTAATAGGGTTGTCCAGTGACCTTGGAGGGAGGTGCTGTTCAGGTTGTTTTTGATCGAGATGTCAATATCGGAAACTCTGAAATTGGGCAAATCAACTTGTTCTACTTGCAGGCTTAGATGGATACCCTCTTTCTCATTTAGACTTGTCGTAAATTTTAATGTGACCGGCTGGTTGCGTGAGTAGAGCTTCAAAGTGCCGTTCAAGGTGGTGGTCTCAGGGGTTGGGGCGGTCGGTTTTTTGAGTTGCAGGGAGAAGGGGATTCGATATTTTTCCCCGTTCACATCGGCCCGGAAAATGGATCTTTTGATTTCGAGTTCTGCGAAAGGCAGGATCGGGATTTCGTATGTTGAGAGTGAACTTTGGTCGATCTC
This sequence comes from Candidatus Tharpella aukensis, assembly GCA_021163445.1. GTDB lineage: Bacteria > Desulfobacterota > Anaeroferrophillalia > Anaeroferrophillales > Tharpellaceae > Tharpella > Tharpella aukensis. The sequence continues at coordinate 14,543 of JAGGWR010000053.1, read as the reverse complement.
TTGCTTGAAAGTTTTTTTCTCTGCGTTTTGCTTTATGACCTTTTCCAGACCGCTAATTGTCAGACTTCCTTTACTGAAAACGGTTTTTATGCTAACCCCGCTTAAAGTAACTTTTTCCAGCTCACCTTTCCAGAGTGAGGTGGGGCTGTAAGTCAAGCTTAAGTGTTCAATTGTCAGATCCGGATCGCTAGCTGCTCCCAGGGTTAACGGGCCAGCACTTATTTGGTTAAAGCCCAAACGATTAATCGGGCAGATAAGTGAGGATAAGCCTGCTTGTCTGGCAATGCGGGGTAGAATCCGGGTCTCTATGAGGCAGGGAAGCATTAAGAGTGCGGCGCTGCCCAGAGCGAATCCGAGGAGTAGAATAATGCCGCCTATACGGGCTATTTGTTGTAGTCTAATCATTGATGGCGTCGTAAGAAGTTCTGATATCCTGCGTTGTTGTGGTTCTCCAGACACTCGACATACTACATGTATGGTCTCGCGCCTGGAGAACCACAACATCTTGTCTATCGAAATTTTTACTTAGCCATCCCATGACTTTTTACGCCCCGAAGGAAGCTTGGGGTGCGAGTTCATCAATCATTGTAAGGAGAAATAAATGTCAGAAAATATTCATCTGGTCTGTTCCCGGTGTCAAGATTTGGGCCGGATACCTGAATTAAGTCTTAAAGAAAACCCGCGTTGCGGCAAATGTCAAACGCCGCTGTTGACCGGTCAGGTGGTTGATTTGACGTCCCAGACCTTTACCTCTTTTATCAGCAAAAATGATCTTCCGGTAGTGGTTAATTTCTGGGTTTCATGGTGTGGTCATTGCCGTAATTTCGACCCGGTTTTTGCAGATGCCGCCGCTCAATTACAATATCAAGCGCGAATGGCCCGAGTCGAGAGTGAGGAAGAGCCGACTTTGATCCGGCAATTTGCGGTCAAAGGAATGCCGACACATATCATCTTTCGGGCGGGCCGCGAAGTGGCGCGGCAATCCGGGGTCATGCCGCTGCCGGCTTTTATGTCTTGGTTGCAGGAATATTTGTAAATATTCGACTTTATTTTGTAAAGTTATCAAGGCACAAAGGCAGCAGGCACATAGGCACAAAGTTTAAAACCGAGGTAATAGAGTTAAGATAGGAATGGTGTGTTTTTTCAGTGCTTTTAAAACTCTGTGCCTTCTGCCTCTGTGCCTTTGTGCCTCATGCAATTTATCAAGTCTGGTGATAACTTAACAGCTAGCCGAATATTTAAGCAGTTCCTGTACAGCTTTACCGAGCTGGTTGATGGTATAGGGTTTTTTGATAAAGGTTGAGGGGCCGAAGTTCAGGGCCTTTTCCACCTCCTCATTTTCCGAAAAACCACTGGCAATAACCGCTTTTAAGCCCGGTTTGATTTCAGTCATGCGGGCATAGGTTTGACGGCCATTGATGCCGGGATCCATGATCATGTCGAGGAGTACCAGATCTATTTGGTTTTTTGCTAAAAGCTCAATGCCTGCTTCCCCCGAAGCGGCGGTTTGGGTTTGATAGCCAAGTGAAGTTAAAAGTTCTTCGGCAATTTCTCGTTGTATTTCTTCATCATCGACAATCAGAATCTTTTCCTGCTTGCCCTGAAGCTTTTTGAGGGTGGTTGCGGCGAGCTCTTGTTCTTGTTCTTGTTCCCGGCCTTCATCTTTGATTTTCTTTCTTGTCGCCGGCAGGTAGATGGTAAAGGTTGTGCCATTTTTATCGCTTTCGACCCGGATATCTCCATTATGGTCGCGAATGGTATTCCAAACCACAGTCAAGCCTAATCCGGTGCCGCTGCGGCCCATGATTTTTTTACTATAGAACGGTTCAAAAATATGCTCTTTATCGGTTGCTGAAATACCGGAACCGGTATCCTTGATTATAATCGAGATGTACTCGCCCGGGTTAAGAAAATTATTTTCGCTTAAGGGTTCTTCGATATAGAGGTTGCCGGTTGTAATCGTGATGGTGCCCCGGTTTTTAATTGCCTCAAAAGCGTTAATCAGGAGATTGAGCAGACTTTTACGAAGATGCGTCGGTGAACAGTTTATGGCGAGCAGTTCAGGATCCAAAACGGTTGTGACTGTAACCTGGTCAGAGCGTTTTTTCAGATCTTCAAACTCCGGCGACACAAGTAAAGATTCAATGAAGCTTTTGACACCTACGATCTCCCTGACGGCGGCGATTCCCCGGGTCACAGTCAGCATGTCGGCCACCACTTCAGCCGCCCGTTTACCGGAATCGAGAATCGCTTTAACCGGTCTGCGCAAGTCACTTTCCGGCGGCAACTTCATTAAAATAATTTCCGGGTAGCTGATTATGCCGGAAAGGATGTTGTTCAGATCATGGGCAACCCCGCCCGCCATCAGACCAACCGCCTCCATCTTCGTGGCGAGGAGGAGCTGCTTTTCGGTCTCTTTTAATTTTTCCGCCTGCCGGGTGATTTCCAAGTTTTTGCGTTCAAGTTTTTTGTTGTATTTGCCCAAAGTATGGTTGCGATAGAGGAGGATGGCGATACCGACGAAAACTAATATTAAAATATGGATGAGTGGGCCGTAGTCCGGTTTCCGGTCATAGCGCACGGCAATCCAGTTGTTGAGAATTTTCTGCTGGGTGGTTGAATCAATAGTGGCGATCGCTTTATCAAAGATGTCGACTAGTAAGGGTTCATCGTTGCGGGCGGCAATGCCGAGCTCCCAGCGTTCATCAAATTTTCCCGTTACTTTAAGTTCGCCGACAAAATCTTTCTGGATCGTGTAGCCAACAGTCGCCAGCGTGCCGATAAAGCCAAACAGTTCATTTTCTACAACCTGTTTCAGGCCCGCAGAAATCGAGGCTACATCGACAATCTGCATTTTCGGAAAACGTTGGCGTAAAATTTCGTTAAAGGCGTAGCCCTTAACAATACCGATCTTTTTATCGGTTATTGCCGCGATGGAATCAATGAATGGGGTTTCAGTTCTTGCGGCCATGACCAACGGGATACTCAGGTAGGGCTTGGTGAAATCCATGTAGGTGCGACGTTCCGGTGTCGGCATTGCCAGCGAGTAGATGTCGCATTTGCGGGATTTGGCAAAGGCGATGGATTCCGGCCAGTTACGAGTTGCCACCAAGACGATGGGGAGGCCGATGGTTTTCTCTAAAATCATGATGTATTCAGCCGTCATACCGATATGCCGACCGTTTTCAATTTTTTCCAGCGGCATCCAGTCGGGGTCAACACACATCGTGATCTGCTTTTTCTTTTCGAGGTAAGCTCTCTCCTCGTCGGAAAAACTGATCGCCGGGATTCCTTGGTCAACTGTTTTGGCGGTTCCGGCAGTGACCGAAACGGCTTTGTCCGACTGGTATGTATGAGTAGCAAAGCTCGGCGGAGTCGCTGAAAAGAGATTCAAAATGAGAACCAGCGAGAAAAAAAGGATAGAGTTCAGATATCGTTGCAAAGTTTTCTCCGGTAGGCGGGATGTTGACATATCATTGTTTTAGCGTATACTTAGTAGACTAATCAAGTAAAAAATTTAACAAACTTGATTTGGATGAATTAGTAGGAACTCATATTTGTGCTGGAGAAAAATTAATGAGTGCATCACGAAAGGCTTTTGTTGAAGCCATGCAGGCCGTAGATGGGGTGGTGCTGGGAAAAAGTTGCAGGTAAGGCTTGCTTTTACCGCTTTGCTCGCCGGAGGCCATCTGCTGATTGAGGATTTTCCCGGGGTTGGTAAAACTATTCTCGTGCAGGCTTTGGCCAAGGTTTGCGGCCTGACTTTTCAGCGTCTTCAGTTTACCAGTGATCTGCTGCCGGCCGATATTCTCGGAGCGGTGGTTTTTGAGCGGCAAAAAGAGCTTTTTACTTTTCGTCCCGGCCCTCTTTTTGCGCAATTGGTTCTGGCCGATGAAGTCAACCGTGCCACCCCCAGAACCCAGAGTGCTTTGCTTGAGACTTTAGAAGAGCATCGGGTTACGGTTGATGGCCGGACTTATGATCTGCCGGAACCTTTTTTTGTGATTGCGACGCAAAATCCGGCTTATCAGATTGGTACCTACCCTTTGCCGGAGTCCCAGCTCGACCGTTTTCTGATGCGCTTAGAGCTGGGTTATCCGAATCAAAAGGCGGAACGTGAGTTGCTGGCCGGTGGTGATCGCCGACAATTGCTTAAAGATCTGGTTCCCCGGCTTGATAGTGCGGTTTTGTCTCAATGCCGGCGGCAGGCGGCTGGTCTCCATGTTGCCGATCCTTTACTTGACTATCTTCAGGAGCTGCTTAAAAGCAGTCGAGAAAGTGGTTTTTTCAGCGCGGTCTTTCGCCTCGGGCGGGCCTTGCCTTGCTGGCCGCGGCCCGGGCCTGGGCCTGGCTTGACGGGGTCGATTTTGTCCGGCCTGAGGATCTTCAGGCGGTTTTTTTCGCGGTCGCCGGTCATCGCCTGGAAACCGCAGACGGTTCAGCGAGTGCCCCGCGACTCAAACAGCTTCTGGCTTCCGTCCCTCTGCCATGAGGCCTCGGATGATGACGCACAAGAGGAGAAAAGATTTTAAGTTCTCATGGCGGCGGCAGTTTGATGCCTGGTTGGCTCGGCGTCGCCCTGAAATTAGCTCAGCCTGCCGTCTGTCACATCGTCGCCTCTACATTATTCCGACCATCACCGGGCTGTTTTTTGCTCTCGTTCTCCTGCTGATTTTAGTCGGGGCGGCAAATTATGGCAGCAGTATGGCCTTTATTTTGGTTTTTCTCCTGATTGGGGTTGGGATTAATGCGATCTGGCTGACGCACGCCAATCTTTCCGGTCTGATCATTGAAGCGGCGGCTTCGGCTCCGGTTTTTGCCGGTGAATCGGTGGCCTTTCGCCTGCGTCTTGAAAATCCTCAGGCCCGGCCGCGACCGGCCCTTAAATGGGGCTGGCTTGACGAGTCCCAAGCACAGGTTCGATGTCAGCTTAAATCATTGTGTGGTACTAATATCACGCTCACTAAAACGGCCGCCCGGCGGGGTTGGTTTTTAGCGCCGCCGCTACGTCTGGGAAGCTCCTGGCCTTTGGGGCTTTTTTATGTCTGGACGGTCTTGCGCCTGGCCCAAAAAATTCTTGTCTATCCGCAACCGGCTCAGTCCGGCGTGCCGTTGCCCGTAAGAGCTCTAGAGGGCGGAGAAAAATCTCCGCTTGCCGGTCATGGCCAGGTTTCGGGCAATGATGATTTTGTCGGTCTGCGCCCCTATCGAATCGGGGATTCACCGGGTCGCCTTGACTGGCGTGCTTTAGCTCGGGGAGGAGAACTCCAGGCCCGAGAATTTCATGGTAACACCGCTAACCAGTTGTTACTCGATTGGTGGCAACTGCGGGAAACGGGCGTCGAAGCTCGACTCTCACGGCTCTGTCGCTGGGTTCTGGATGCCGAGGCCGCATCGTTAAATTACGGCTTGCGTCTGCCGGGCCAGGAAATCGCTCCCGGTCGAGGGCCGCAACACCGTCACCAGGTTTTGACGGCGCTGGCACTTTTTGATGGTGGTGGTTGATGGACACTTTGTCCCCACTTTCACGCCGTTGGTTGATGACGGCTTTGACCGCAGTCCTGCTGCCGCATCTATTGGTTTTGCCGTGGTGGTTGATCTTGGTTGCGGTGATGGCTTTGGGGTTGGGTTAGGGGCGCTCTTTTGCCGGTTTTCCAAAACCGCCTCGTATAGTCAAATATCTGCTCTTTATTATTGCTCTGGGCGGTTTTTTCGTTACTTTCGGCTTACCGGCCGGGCGCAGTTCAGGCAGTGCTTTGCTGGTTTTGATGGCGGCACTTAAACCCTTAGAGATTGAACAGCGAAAAAATGCTCGTCATCTTCTGCTGCTCACCTGTTTTCTTGTGGCGGCCTATTTTTTCTTGCATCAGGAGATCGCCGCGGCTCTCTGGCTGTTTTTTGCGGTTTTTCTGATCACCACGGCTTTAACCGCTCTTGAATTGGATGATGAAGCTTTTCTCTCCCGGCGGCATCTAACGCCCTCTCTGATTCTTTTAAGCGCCTTCCTGCTGGTGGCGCTGGTTCTCTTTCTCCTCTTTCTCCGGCTGCCGGGCCCTTTATGGAGTTTTCCCGAAGAGCGCCGGGTGGCGGTTACCGGGCTCCCGAATGAACTTGAAATGGGTGGTATCAGCCGTCTGGTACGCTCATCTAAGGTCGCCTTGCGGGCCGAGTTCGACGGCCCGTTGCCGCCGCCGGAAAAACTCTATTGGCGCGGCCCGGTATTTTCCTTGTTCGATGGTCGAATCTGGCGCCGTTTTGAAAAATCCTCTGTCATTGCAAAATCCTTCCTGGTTCCTCTCTCTCCTATGCAATCTTATACGGTGACACTGGAAGCCCATCATCAGCCTTGGCTGTTGGTGCTTGATCCACCTTTTTCAGCGCCTGCCGGAACCTCTTTTTCAACTGCTTTAGAAGTGCTGCTTAAGCGGCCGCTGCATCAAGTCTATCGTTACCAAATGACAACCGCTGAAACCTTTAAATGGTCTGATAAATGGCTGGAAAACAGTAGGCTTGTCGATTCAGAGAGGCTGGTTTCTCAAACTGCAATTTCGCGTAACCCGCGCAGCTTTGAGCTGGCCCGATCATGGGCTGCGGCCGGGCTTGATGACGAGGCTCTGGTCGAAAAGCTTTTAAATCTTTTTCGGCAAGATCCCTTTCGCTATACCCTCGAACCCCCATTATTGGGCGGCAGCGGCCCGGTGGATGAATTTCTTTTTCAGACCAAGGCCGGTTTTTGTGAACATTATGCCGGGTCTGCGGCTTTTCTGTTGCGGGCCAACGGCTTGCGAGCTTGGGTTGTGGGCGGTTATCTCGGAGGAGAACGGCATCCTCTGGGCGGCTATTTGATTGTTCGTCAGTACAATGCTTATGCCTGGATTGAAGTGCAGATCAAAGATCAAGGCTGGGTGCGTATCGATCCGACTGCCGCCGTGGCCCCGGAACGGGTCGAAATCGGTATCGCCGCAGCCTTCCCCGAGAGTGATGCTTTTTTCACGTTGCGGGAAGGCGCCGGGTTCGGCTGGCTGCGAAAACTCGGTCAGTATTGGGATCTGGCCGAGTTTTATTGGAATTATTGGGTCTTAGGCTATGGGCCAAAACTACAAAATCTCTTTCTCGGCCGTTTCGGACTCGGCATGCACAATCTGAATATGTGGATTGCGGCCCTCATCGGCCTGCCTTTTCTGGCTCTTTCCTTAGGGCTTGGCATCCTTAAGCTTGCAGTCCTTGAAAAAGTGCCGCCGGAAGTTAAACTTTACCGGCGCTATTGTCGCCGCTGGGCCCGGCGCGGCCAGCCGCGCAAACTTTCAGAAACCCCGATCGCCTATGCTCAACGCCTGATCAGGGTGTCCCCACAAGAAGCTCAAAAAACAGTCGCAATTGCTGCACTTTATCTTAATTTACGTTACGGGAAAAAGAGAGATGTTGCGGCTCAACTCAAACGTTTACGCTCGTTGTGTGGTTGAAAAATGAAAATTACTTGCCTACAGGGTTGTAACCCCTGTATAGCTCGGTAGAACGTTGGTATTGTCGAATTAATCTTTTTATTTGGGTAGGTGAATTATGAAAATAGACTGTCTTTTTCGCAAAAAAATTCTATTTTTAGTTTTACTTGGTTTTTTTCTCAGTTTGCCGGGATTGTTGGCGGCGGCGCCGACCGAGGTCTATTTCAGTCCTAAAGGTGGGGCGGAAGTGGCGTTGGAAAAACTTATCGATAGTGCGAAACAGGATATTCGTGCAGCTCTCTACTTCTTTACCAGCCGACCCCTCTCCGCCGCAATCTTGCGGGCTCATAAACGCGGCGTCAAGATTCAAGTGATAATTGATGGCAATAGAGAGAGTGATTATTCGAAAGGCTTTTATCTGCGCCAGCGCGGGGTCGATGTGCGCTATGCCCGGGGCCTGCCCAAAAAAGCGAGAAAAAGTAAAAAACGTAAATATCAGGTGAAGAACTATGGTCTCATGCACCATAAATTTATGGTCGTTGACGATAAAACGCTGGCTACCGGCTCCTATAACTGGACCGCCTCTGCCGAAAAGTGGAATCGCGAAAATCTTCTAATTATTAAATCATCTTCCCTGGCCCGAAAATATACCGCTGAATTTAAAGAGGTTTGGGAAAGCACTTTTATAAAGTAACAATTGGGTTATAGATCCAGTCCGTCCAACGGACTGGTGAGGCGTGAGATATCTTTATCCATTACATGGGTGTAGAGTTCCGTAGTTTTAACATCCGCATGTCCCATAAGTTCCTGCAGCATACGAATAGTAATCCCATTCTCCAGCATCGTGGTTGCGAAACTGTGGCGCAGAGTATGGCAGGTGACTCGTTTGTCGATTCCAGCTTTGCTGGCGGCCGTTTTTACCGCCTTTTGCAGCCCTGATTCCAGTACGTGATGTCTTTGTTCTTGTCCCGACCTGGGATCAATAGAGCGTTTCTTTCCCGGAAACACATATTGCCACCCGGTTTCCATTGCCGCATTTTTATACTTTCGGGCTAAAGCTGCAGGAATGTAGACTTCGCCAAATCCTTCGGCAATATCCCGTTCGTGCAGCGCCTTTACTTTTGCTACATGAGCCCTTAGGGGTCATATCAACCGTTTAATTAATATTACTTCTGAACAACTGATTCTTTATTCATAATTAATTGAAGAAAGCAGTGTTGACCATGAATATTCCAGGTTGCTGAGTGTTCACAGTCGGTTTGCTTTAGATGTTTTAACAAAAATTTCAAACTCCCAAAAGCGACTATTGGATATAAGTAAGTTTTATAAAAGCACAGTAATGTTTGATGAAACATACGCTCAACGTGATGGATATATTACAAGAACAGTCGCGCCTGTATTTAAGCCTAATAATATTGATGAACTCGTTATGGTTATGGGGCACATAAACATTGCAACACCATATTGCAAGATTCCATTGTCAGGTATAAGGGCGCAAGTAAAATACGAAGAGACCGATCTTGTTGGGATGTCTGAAGATTTTATTCCACCATCAATTTTCAGGCCTGGTGATAAAATTTTTGATAGATCTGGGTATGACAAACAAATCTTGACATGGCCTGATAATGAGAATGCAAAGAAATTGACTGCGAGATATAGATACGCAAATCGAAGAAGGAGTCAACCCGATGACACGCGGACTTTAATTTCATCAATTTTACCTAAAGGGGCGACACACGTACATAACATTTTTTCAATAACTTTTGTTGATCATAAGCAGATGGTTTTATTTTCAGGGATAGCATCATCAATTATTTGCGATTTTTTTGCGAGGACGATGGGTAAAGAAGATTGGTTGGCGGATTCAATATCAAAACTGCCAATATTTGAAAGTTCCTATAACAGATCAATCATCAATCGTACCTTACGCTTAAATTGCATCACAAAACATTATGCCGATTTATGGCAGGAAATAGCACCATGCTCTCTTGCAACCGATGACGAATGGACCTTAAATGACCACAAATTAAATAATAATGTTGAGTATGAATGGAAAAAACTAAACCCAAACGAGTGGAAATACCATACACCATTACGATCCGATTTTGGACGGAGGCAAGCTTTACTTGAAATAGATGTCCTTGTTGCTCTAGCACTCGGAATTAACTTGGAAGAGCTAATAACTATTTATCGAAATCATTTTTTTACTTTCAGAAAATACGAACTTGCAGACCAATATGACAAAAGAGGGCAACATATTCCAAATACCATCAGGAAAAACCTTGGAGGTAAAGAAGTCCGTGATGCCCGAGCAAACTGGGACGGCGAAAGCCCTTTAACCGTCAGTTGGCCAATAGACAACGGCAACCAGACCGTCACCAAAACCTTATATCCGCCCTTCACCAAAGTTGACCGTGAGGCGGATTATGAACAGGCCTATAAAGTATTTACAGAACGATATGGAGAGGCAATTCCCAGTGTTTAATTTCCGGAATGGTTTGGCAACGAAGATCAATTATCACACTATTTTAATATTTTCGAGAAAAACACGTCAAAAATCTTGATTTTACGAGAAAAATATTGTATCTTAAAAGAAGATTAGGTGATTTTATCTCTCATGTTGGCTTTATATGCTAAATCAATTGACGGTTTACAAACAGGCAAACACCTCTTAACCACTGGAAACTAAAAAATGCTTATTCAATTTACTGTAGAGAATTTTCTATCTTTCAAAGAAGAAAATACACTCAACATGTTGGCCACCACAGACAACAAACATAAGCACCACTTGCTACCCAACAAAAAGAAGAAGCCCCTGTTGCGTACTGCCGCCTTATATGGTGCGAATGGTTCCGGTAAGTCAAACTTGATCCGGGCTATAGCTTTTGCCCGTAATTTGATTGTCGATGGAACCCGGCCCAATCAGCGGATCAGCGTAACCCCGTTTAGACTTGATAAAACTTGCTGGCAGGCACCCAGCCGATTTGAATTTGTTATCAACTACCAGGACACCATCTATACCTATGGCTTTGTCGTGGATGAGAAAGAGGTCAAAGAAGAGTGGCTTTTTGCTATCCATAATGTCAGAGAAGTACCACTTTTTGAGCGGTTGACTACTAAGGACGGAAAAATAAAAGTCGAAATCAGCCCGGCTTTAGTTCGGAAAAAGACTAAAAAACATCAATTCGTAAAATTTATCGCGGAGGGAACCCGCCCCAACAGCCTCTTTCTCCACGAACTTTATGAAAAAAATGTAGCCAAGATTATGCCGCTTATAGATTGGTTTCGCAACGTGTTGATAATTATCGGTCCGGATTCAAATTATCGAGACCTAATCTTCGATGCCCACCTGGATGAACATTTCCTCAAGTTTATGGGTGATTTCCTAAAAGCGGCCGACACCGGCGTTGATGCCATTATCACTGAAAAAATTGAATTCGATACTGATACATTATTCCAAGATCTCCCGGAACCATTAAAAACAAATCTCGCAGATATTGGTGCCAATGAACGGGTTCTGTTTTCCACTCCTGACGGTAAGCGATTCGCCATGATGCGAGAGACAAACGGAGAGCTTACCCTGTTAAAGATTAAGACCCGACATCACTTGAGTAATACCGGCGAATATATTGATTTTGAAATTGAAAACGAATCCGACGGAACCCGCCGCCTGATGGATCTTATCCCGGCCCTGCTTCACTCAAAGAGCAGCGAAAAGGTCTATCTGATTGATGAAATTGACCGTTCCATGCACCCGCTCCTCTCCCGAATGTTTTTGCAGGCCTACCTCAATAACAAAAATTGTGGCAGAGGTCAGCTCATCATCACGACCCATGAGAGTTGGTTGCTTGATCGTGAACTTTTAAGAAGGGATGAAATCTGGTTTGCGGAAAAAGATAAAAATGGAGGTTCTCATCTCTATTCTCTAGCCGAATACAAAGTACGCAAGGATCTAAAACTTGGCAAAGGCTATCTCGATGGCCGCTTTGGCGCAATTCCGTTTCTTGGTAATCTTGAAAATCTTCTTTTTAATGTCTGAGGAGGTACTATGATCGAACGACTTTATTTATTGAAAATCAGGTTGCTTGATATTGAACCGGAAATTTGGCGGCGGTTTGTGGTGCCGGCCAGTATTACTTTGGATCGTCTGCATGATGTAATCCAGATTGTTATGGGCTGGACTGACACTCATATTCATGAATTTACTATCGGGAAAAAGCGATATATAGAATTTCCGGAATCGAAAGAGGATGGTCTTGTGTGTGGCAGGTATCGACTTGGCGATTTAATCAAACAGAAGGGCCGCACGTTTGCTTATCTATACGACTTTGGGGACAATTGGGAACATGAGCTGATTATTGAGGATAGTCGCTATTTTGATCCGGAATTACGTTCCGATATTGCATGTCTTGATGGTGCCAGAGCCTGTCCACCGGAGGATGTTGGTGGTGTACCGGGTTATTATGAATTCTGCAAAGCCTTGAAAGATCCCAATCATGAAGAACATGAAAGTTTTGTAGAATGGGCTAGAGAAAACTATGACAGCGAAAGATTCGACTCTAATGAGGTGAATTGGGAATTGGCGAAGTACCTGCACTGGTCCCGGGATAGGTCTCTGCAATGGTCAGGTATCTAAAGGAAAATAACTGTTGACATTTTCCTTTAAATAAGGAAGATATAGCGATTATGAAGCAAATTTTAAAAACCATTATCAAAGATTTTCACTTGCGTCCTTTGCCGTCGTTTAAACCCCGGCAATTACAGGTTCCTCTTGATCTGGGGAAAATTGTAACCATTGTCGGGCCGCGTCGGGCCGGGAAAACCTGGTATTTTTTTCAGCTGATGGCCGCCCTGGAAGAGCGCGGCATTCAAAGAACGCAGTTTATTTATCTTAATTTTGAGGATGAACGCCTTGAACTTGAGACCGATTATGATCAAATTCTTGGGGCCTACCTTGAGCTCTATCCAGAGCAGAAGTTAGATGAAATCTATCTGTTTTTTGATGAAATCCAGGAACTCTCCGGTTGGGAAAAGTACGTTCGTCGGATCTATGACACGGTAAGTAAGAAAATATTTCTTACTGGTTCAAATGCCAAGATGCTCTCGCAGGAGATTGCCACATCTCTGCGGGGCCGCAGCCTCTCTTTTGAGATAATGCCGCTCTCATTTTATGAGTTCCTGACTTTTCAGGATATCGATCCGAAAGACCAATATTCAACCAGAAACCAGGCTAAAATTCAGAATAGCTTTGCCGATTATCTGGTTTGGGGAGGGTTCCCGGAGCTGGTTGAAATTGAAGCCCGTTTTAAACCTGATGTTTTGCAGGAATATTTTAATGTAATGCTCTATCGGGATCTGTTGGATCGTTATGAGATTCGTGACGCTTTCGTCCTGAAATATTTAATCAAACGTCTTATAGCGTCATTTACTAAAGAGTTTTCCGTCAACAAATTTTATAATGATTTAAAATCACGAGGGGTTAAGATTAGCAAGGATAGCATCTACAGGCTGATTGAACAAATTTTTTCAGTTTATATGGTGACTGCAGTCGAGAAGTATGATCCTTCTCTGGTAAGAAGAGAGATGAGTAATCGTAAAATTTACCTTTATGATAATGGTTTCGCCTCAGCGACCCACTTCTCTTTTTCAGAAGACCGGGGACAACTTCTTGAGAACCTGGTCTTTACCAAGCTTCGTAAGGATGCTGAAGATATTCATTTTTTAAAGAATGGATATGAGTGTGATTTTGTTTTTTCCACCAGAGCGGGAAATGTAATTCCGGTTCAGGTGGTTGAGATTTTACATCGAGACAATCTTGATCGGGAATTAAAAGGCCTTGAAAAAGCCCGGCAAAGACTGAAAAGTGAGCGAGGTATGTTGATAGTCCGAGAGGCAAATCCCCTCATTGAAAATCTTCCTGAATGGGTTGAGGTTAAAAAGGTTATCAGCTGGCTCCTGGAGTAAAGGATCTTGTTACATCTCAACCCCCTTAAATCTGGAAATATAAAATATGCTGCCAGCCCATATAGCTGAGAATATAAAAAAGCAGGTTCTCTATTATCTGCAATCGACCTTTTCCTTTCGCGACCAAGATGTAGAAAAAGCATTTAACCGGTTTTTGCAAGACCCGGAAACCGGGATCTTTAAAGGCCCCTGGATTCAGCTCCGCCGGCCTTTCCGTCCGGCTCCCGAGGGGGCGACGTTCCCTTTAGATATCAATATCCCATTTCATCCCTTTCTGCATCAGTATCTATCCTGGAAACGGTTATCCAGCAAAAACAAAAAACCTGAATCAACTATAGTTACCACCGGCACCGGTTCCGGTAAGACCGAGTGTTTTCTTTATCCTATTCTTGATCATTGCTTGCGGGCCAAAGAGCAGGGGCAGAAAGGGATAAAGGCGATCATCCTTTATCCTATGAACGCCCTGGCTGCCGATCAGGAGAAACGTTTTGCCGAAGCGGTGCTTACGGATCCGGCTTTGAAAACTGCCGGAATCCGGGTTGGTAACTACACCGGTCGTTATGACCCGGCCGCTCCCGGTGCGGGGGCAGATTCAGGAACAAAAGAACTTGGTAGAAAAGAGGGGCGCTATCACGGCATCAGTAATCATGCCAAGCAATTGGAAAATCCCCCTGACATCCTGCTTACCAACTATAAAATGCTCGATTTTCTCCTCATGCGGCCCCAGGATCAGGAACTGTGGCGGTTTAATGAATCTGGAGAATTGAAATATTTAGTTCTTGATGAGCTCCATACCTACGATGGCGCCCAGGGGGCCGATGTTGCCTGTTTGATTCGCCGTCTGGGAAGGCTCGTTTCTGATAAACCAAACTTTGTCTGGCTGGATGAACCTGTCCAAAACGTAAAGAGTCTGCCGGCTTTTCATTGCAGTGAATGTGGTGAGGCGGGCTGGATCGGTTTACATGTTCCAAGTGAGGATACCAAAATTGAGGCCAAGGGTGTACGTGGAATTCAACTGTCTGATGATCCCACTGCTATTTATCTAGCTTGGTTTGGACCACAACAAAAGGGTGGTAATAAAGGAAAAGGCCGATATAAAGGACAAGATATAGTTATTGTCAGTCCGTGGGATAAGAG
>JAGGWR010000001.1 GCA_021163445.1 Candidatus Tharpella aukensis | reverse complement strand
GTATACAGTCTTCATGTTTTTTTGGTTTAAATGTGGCGGCAACATAAACGGAGTGACTTTATAATGATCAGATTTCTATCGCAACGTTTAGGGAAGATCCCCATCCTGATTATTTTGGTTTTTATGCTCATCTCTGCACCGGCAATTGCCAAGGCCGGTTTCTGGGATAACGACGATCCGAAAACTCTTACTCTTGACGATGCCGTCAACAGCCTCTGTGAAAGTCTGGCGGATCAGGTTAATTTAAGGCGCGAGCCGGTACTGATCAGCACCAACGATTTTTTTGCCGCGCACAGCGGCCTCAGCCTGCCGTTGGCGGTTCAGTTGCGGGGCAAATTTATTACCGAGATGAAAAAGCAGGGAGCACGCGTGCTGTTGCCGGGATGCAATGAAGATCAATATCTGATTCTTCAAGGAACCTGGCAGAAGGAGGGCGAGTTTCTGACCCTGGATATAAAAATCATGAAGCTGGTTGCGGCGGGTCCCGAAGCCGTGGCTGCGGCCAGCAGCAAGGTATTGCTAAAACGAATTGATAAGACGGCCCTGATTGCCGACCTTGATTCATGGGGACGCTATCTGGTGCGAAAACTCGAAAGCAAAGTGCGTGATCGCAAGCACCAAAGTGTCTATTTACGAAAGTTTCGGCCCAAAGGAGAACTTCTGAGTCAACCGGATCTAGCCCTCTATCTTAACGACTGGATTCGACCGGCTCTGGCTGAAAGTAATCTCTTTCGCATTCTTGATCCGCAACGCGAACTTAAAGATCTAAAAGTCGAGCAACTGCGATCTCGGGGATTACGGCAAAAACGCGGCATCAAACCGGAACTTAAAAGTGGAAACGACCTGACTGCCGACCTTTTACGCTCCGACACCGAACTCTGGGGCAGTGCCTGGCGCAATCGCGATAAACTTGAGATTCGGGCGTCGATTCTCGATTCCGAGGGCCGTCAGGTGACTGCGGCTACGGTCGCAGTTCCAGAAGCCCTGTTCCCGAACTATCTGATCAACTCAAATGCACCAAAAGAGATTGAAAATGAAGCTATCCCAATGCCCGCTGGCCATATCAGCAAGGGCGGCCTGAAGGTTGAAATCAGTACCAACCGAGGTGACGACCTGCCCCGTTACCATCAGGGAGAACAGATTCGTTTCCTGATCCGAATCAACCGGGACGCCTGGATCTACATCTTCTACCTGAATCCGGACAGCTCGGCCATTCTCCTCTACCCTCTTGACCGGAAAAACCGACCCGACACCAACTCCAGCCGTCTCCAGGCCAACCGCCTGCTGATTCTGCCCGATGATGGCTGCCCTTACGACTTGAAAGTCAGCGAACCTTTCGGTAAAGACCAGGTCATGGTCATCGCCAGCGAAAAACGCATTCCCCTGCCGCCGGAAGAGTCACCACGCTGGCAAAAAGCTACCGTGCTACTCGATGGCTTACGCAATCAAATGCTGCGGAAAAACTGCGGCTATGCTGAGGCTAAAGTTGAACTGCTCACAAAGTCTCGCTAAAAAAGAGATCTATTGTAACTTTCTTAGGCTTTTGGCGGCGTACTTTTTCAGCTTCCGATTTGCATCTGAGTCCGCCACTTTACTCAGGGTGGCGGCATAGCGCGACTGCTTGGAAGCGCCCAAAACTTTACAGAACCAGGCCATCACATCAACATGATGCCGATTTTTGCCCTCTTGCTGATAGCCTTTTAAAAGCTCCCGGTTGACAACATCGAGCAAAACTTTATTAGTGGAATAGGAACGAATAATCTTTTTCGCCGCATAGCGCTGATCTTTCGTATTAGAAGATTGCAACATCCTGATATATTTTTTAATTTCGGGAGAGTAGGCCGGTTTCTTGACCGCCGAAGATGGAGACTTTGCGACATGAGCCACTTTAACGGGCTTCGATGACGCTTTTTTTATAGTTTTCGGCGGGCTTTGCACCGGATCCGGTTCTGGGGCTTTTATCGTTTTTGCCAGGGCTGGGGCGGCCGCTGAGGCCAAAACCGGAACTGGAGCAGACTCCGACACCGAAAATGAAACTTGTTTCTGCGTTTCTGCATCAGGTTGAAAATGGAAACTACCCATCAAGGAAGAGGACTCCCAAGGTGTCTGATGCCCATCTGTATCATTAACCACACCAATCCGAACCTGCTTGAAAACCTCTTCAATACTCAAATCGGAACGTTCAATATTAGCCAGCAGGTGTTTGGTGTAGATCCCGTTACTCCCCTCGCCGTCGGCCGCCACTGAGCCCGGGGCCGTAGCAAAAGCCAGAAGGGTGCCTCGAGGCGCATCAACCAGAGCCAGACCTTTAGAGACGCTGCGAAAACTCCGGGCAAAAGGGTTGTCACGACAAGCATCAAGAACAACAATATTCAGCGGGCAGTGCGAGTCATCCATCTTACCCAGCACCCGGCCAAGATCAAGCGCCTCAAACTCAACATCAGCTTCCGTCTCTAAAACCGCATCGACCGGAATTAGGTAGTTGCGACCTTTAACTTGAATACCGTGCCCGGCATAATAGAAAAGGCCGACGTCGGCCTGGCGTAGTTTGCGACCAAAACTATTGATCATCGTCACCATCGCCCGGCGCCCGCCGTTTTCTACCAGATCAACCTCAAAATTGAGACGCCGCAACAAACGAGCCATCGCTTGAGCATCATTAACCGGATTTTTTAGTTGTGACTTCTCATACTTGCTGTTGCCGATAACCACCGCCAACCGCCGCTGCTGGGCGTTGGCGGCACTTTTGCTGACCGCCTGAATACCCCGCATACTGCGACTCTGACCGCCGCGCTCCCCCGCCTCTCCCTGGGTATCATCGCCACAAGATGACAAAATCCCAATCCCGGGCAATAACAGAATCAAGATTATCCAAAAGTACCATCTACGAACTCTTTTCATCTTATTTCACCTCTACTGATTAAAACCGGGCAAAAGCCGTCGGGCATTGTTGATGAAAATATTATCAAGTGTCTCTTTAGTCAAATCCAGAGCCGCAATTTTCTCGACATTGGCGGCAACGCCCGGAACTCCGGGGAAGTCGGTACCGAAAAGAAAACGCTGACTGAATTTCTCCATTTTGGGATAGTAACGCAGCAGGTTCCGGGGCGGCAATCCCGAGAGATCAATATAGACATTTTCATGCCGCATAACCATAAACTCCGCCTGAGTATACCAAAAATTACGGCCACCGTGGCAAAGAATCAGGTTAAGGTTCGGAAAATCGACTGCCACATCATCATAATCATAAGGGTCGGCATGCCGCAGCCGGGTACCGGGGAAAACTGAAGTTCCGGCATGCAGCATCAGGGGCAGGTTGCGCTCCTGGCAAATCTCATAAACCGGATAGAGGCGTGGATCATTAACATGATGCTGACAATGAACCCCATGGATTTTCAAACCTTTAACCCCGAGAGCCAGTTGACGTTCAAATTCGGCTACCGGATCGAGATGAATTTCGGGGTTTAAGGCGCCAAAAGGAATGTACTGCGGATAGCGCTGACTGACGGCAATCGCGCGTTCGACCGGCATCACCCCGGCGGTGTGCAGAGCGTATTCAGGCAACAAAACCCCGCCGACAACCCCCTCTCCCAAAAGAACCTGATGAAAGAGCTCGATATCGAGGCAACCATCCTCCGCATAAATCTTATCAGCATAAGGCCCAGTTTCCATCCAGAGTCGCCGGGCATGTTCAGACCACTCAAAATAATGGCCAACATGAAGATGAAAATCAAAAAGTTTTCGCATATCTTTATCCTTTAGAATAAAATTTCAGTAACTATTCAGCGTAAGTAGAAAAGCACTTAATTTTGATTGATTTCAGTAAATTCTGGGGACACAACCTGATTCTCCGAAGGAAATCGGGATTGTGTCCCCTGAATTTACGGGTTAGCTGAATAGTTACCAAGAAAAAAACAAAAGGGCTGTAGCCGAAAATCCGGCTACAGCCCTTTTTAATATTGGAATTTCGACAGGATTTTACAACAAATGCACGGCAGTGGCTTTAAACGAAAGGAAAAAACCGCTATCGACAGCCGGCTCGAGATCAAAAAAAGCGTGGCTGGTAATAACTGCGGTAAAAATGAGGGAGTTTACGGCGAAATCGATCTCATAGAAGAAACCGTGGCTGCGAATGGCTGTGACTTTGCCGACAAAGGAGTTTTGCAGGCTGGAGACCAGCGGCTCTTTGCTTAAAATAAGATCTTCCGGACGAATGGCGATATAGCCTTGCGCCGCGTC
>JAGGWR010000058.1 GCA_021163445.1 Candidatus Tharpella aukensis | reverse complement strand
GAGGGTTCCGGTCTTTCCGGCTTTAACCTCAAGCGGAATTGCATATTGATTATATGGCAAAATAAAATCGACCTCAGCATTCGATTGTTTTTTTTCTTTAACCCAGAATGTAAATTTGTTTGGTGAGTTCATATCGAGGGCGACCAGTTCCTGACCGATTATATGTTCCGCCAGCATTCCACCGTAAGCCGAGTGAAAATCTTTAATGGTGTAAAAATATTTTTGCAGACCAACATAATAATTTACCAGTCCGGAGTCTAAAAACAGAAGTTTGGGAGACTTTTTTTTATCTGGAATCAGAGGCAACTCGCGTGAGGTTGTCGGATACAAAAGATGAACAAGCATGGCCCGCTGCAGGGTTCTCAGAGCTTCGCCCATTTCACGGGATTTGTAGTTTGACTTACCAAAACCTTGAAAACGTATCCTCTTACCCGCTTCATAAGGGGCTGATTCTACAGCATGTCGGATAATTTCTATCATAGTCGCATTTCTGGCATACTTGCTGACATCATCCAGATATGAAGAGATCAGGCCTTGATAAACTGGGCGGAGATCTAATAAATCATGAGATTGTGAAAATGTTTCTATGATCTCCGGCATTCCCCCGAGCAGGGTGTACTGGTGAAAAAGCTTAAACATTTTTTCTTGAGCATAGCCGGGAAGGGGCACAGTATGATAGGCTTCCAGTGCCTGTTCTTCCGACAGGGCCGCAAGATACTCGACAAAGGTTAAAGGATACATAAAAAGATATTGAACCCGTCCGACGGGAAAACTAACCTGATTTTTGCCAATCATTACCTCTAACAAAGAACCCGCCCCTATAACATAAAGATCCGGAGCTGACTCAAAAAAATATCTCAACATTGCTACCGCCTTTGATGAGTTCTGTATCTCATCTTGGAAAGGGGTCAGGCTTGATATAGAAGTTCAGGGTTCAGAGTTCAGAGTTCAGAGTTTGGAGGTCAAGGTCAAGGTCAAAAGCGGGTTAGGTGGTAATAGATAGTGCGCGGTCAAATTCTGCATGTTCGAATGCCGGTGCCATTCTGGTTATTTCAGATGTTGTGCATCCGTATTTTCGGGCTGTATGTTTCCAGTTTTGTAGAGTGTTAACGATTGATCTGATGATGTTTTTGACCTCTGTTTTAGGCATTTCGAAATATCCAGCTACTTTTAAAGCTGTTTTGATATCGTTGTTTCCTTCGAGATCAATGCTTAGGGAAAAATTACGATTCTCCGGGTTTGGATTGATGTCGAAAAGTGGCGATAGTCTCCATCCTGTAGAGGTATGTATTAGGCCATGATTGCGAAGATGGTTATCTGTGTTGCTGATCAGTATTCCCAGTACCATCCTCTTCCATAGTTCCTTCAGATCTTTCGTCGGCTGGTTGCTTATTTCAGAGAGTTTTTCGGAAATGTGCAGGTAGGAATAGTTTTCAGAATCGTTATCACTCGCATTTAAAAGAGTCATCGTTGAAATATACGGGATTCTGAAAACCCCGCTTCGATCGAATCTTTTTTCAACCAGAATAGTTCTTTGATCTGTTTTTGAGACTGTAATATTTTCGACCTGAAAATTGGGAACGCAGAGACCGCATTCTGAAGCCAGATGAAGGGCAACAGCCTCCCAGCGAATAATATTATATTCATCTTTGCTACTTTCGAATTTAGCAATGTTTAGGGTTTTATCAGGAGATAAAACAGTTGCTTTCGGCCGGGCTCCGCCGAGTGAAGATCCTGGTGTCAGTAGAAGCTTTCTGGCTTCCGGGTTATCTTCTACTTTTTCAGATGCTTCCAACAGCTCTCTTAGTCTAATCATTGGCGGGATTGTGTTGGCTGTCGGCGCAGCCAAATATTCTGTATCTATACGGAAGCGCAATGCCCCCATTCTGGATATGTCATCTACCATTAACAGGAAATCTATGTCAGTAAGACTTCTCGGGTGTTTACCTTGAGCTTTTGCTTCATCGTTGAGGGTGCGCCGCATCAGCATGCGGCCCCATCTGTCTGGTGCGGCATCTTCAAAGCAGCCAAACAGAGCTTTCTTGTCAGAGTGAAATACCTCTTTTGAGTGTAGTGGGGTCATTACTGGGTCGATCGTAAATGCTACTGGGTTAGCTTGCCACTCTTCACTATACTGAAATGATGAAAAAGCCCTGTTTTTTCGGATAGAGTGCCACATCGTACCGACGAAATGATTTGTGCCATCAATATTTATGTCAACCAATATTTTGCTTGTATTAGACATTATTTTTTCCTTTTGAGCCTTACCCTTTGCGGTAAGTTTTCTTCTTCGATAATTACGCCAACGCCATCATTTTTAGCCGCTGCAACTTCCTCTAAATTTTTCAACAGTCCCAGCATTTGTAATACGGATGCATAATATTTTATTGCGACAGAAGGGTCACCTTTTTCAATTTTTGAAAGAGTGACACGGCTGATTTTGGCTCGTTCCGCCAGTAGATTCATTGTAATCCGTCTTCTTTTTCTGGCATTCCTGATATTTTCTCCAAGAGTTTTTAAAGCAGCTATAATTGAAAAAGGAATTTGCAGCATGGTATCATACCTTTAATGTAAGCTAAAATTTACTTTAACTCGATTTTATATATATTATTATTTACATTAAATCAATAAAAAAACCGGGGACATAATACCTATTTTTTGATATGGAGTGACAGTTGTGGGCAGGTGTAAGTTGTTGTTCAGGGAACAGTCCTGGTAGCCATTGGCCAGCTAGTCGGGCTGAAACAAGAGAAAGGGGTCAGGCTTGACAAATGGGTATGCCGGTTGGATAAGTAGTTGATTTTACGTGTATGAAATATCCAGTTCTAATGGTCAGTATCAGCCGCTGCGCTGCTCGTACAAAAAATGGGCAGCTATTCTCAGTCGGGATGTATGTTTTTGTTCGGAAATTTCTTGCCGATAAAGTTGTTCTGTAAAAGTTCTAAAAAACGTGGATGTCCTCTCGATTAACGTACTTGACAAAAGTAATCGAGTTCCTATTGCCTGTTCTTTTATGGCTTGGTTGCAGCGCATTGTCAATGTCCGAAGATATCACCGAAACTATTTGCTGTCAAAATTTGTTCCAGCCATTCCATGAGTTGTTCTTCATCAGCTTGTTGAAGCTTGTTTTCAAGCTCCGGGGAAAGCGCCCCAAATTTTTTATTTAACTGGCGCACTAATACTTTTTTAGCTCCTTGTTGCATTCCTTGTTGCATTCCTTGTTGCATTCCTTGTTGCATTCCTTGTTGTATGCCTTCTTCTTTCCACTCTTGTGTCCATTCTTTAACTCGTTCTGCTAACATCGATTTTACCTCCAATAAGTCACTTACTTGGGGCAACGTCTGGCCCGGAAGACGAACCGGGAGCAAAACCCGGTTTATCCATACGGTAAAGGCGCGGCGAAGGGTTGTTTGTTCCGGCGATTTCAACCAGTCAATAAGGTTGTCGACCACGACTTTAATGTCAATTAACAGGTAGATATAAACCCAATTGTCACGTAGCTTGACCCGCCAAATAATATCATCTTCGCGTTCACGTAAATCATCACTGACGTAGCTGCCATTAGTCCGCTCCAAGGTATCTAAATCTAAATCTGAAACCCATTCTTCTTGAATAAAACCAACAAGCAGGTCTCGTATTAACTCG
>JAGGWR010000112.1 GCA_021163445.1 Candidatus Tharpella aukensis | reverse complement strand
GAAAGTTTCCACTTCGTAAGCACTTATCAATTTGTCCTTCGTCACCATTTTAAGATTATTCTGTCGAGCTTGAACAATTAACAAACGATCAAAAGGATCCTTGTGATGATCCGGCAATCCTACAGAAAATATCATCTCTGACGCCGTAGGCTCAATAATTTGAATCATCGCCTTATCTAATAATTCATTTTTCCAACAATCAACATCAAAACAGGCGAGTTTGCCTTTTTTCACCAATAAAGCGGTCTCCCAAAAAGAGACGGCAGAAACGTAGAGGCGTTTTTTCAGCACCTGAGAATCAAAGAAAGATAGAAATTCGTCCGACACATATTCTCTGGTATGCCAGAAAATTAGAGAGTGGGTGTCAAACAGATAGTTTTTTTGTATCACTGATACTCCTCCCACACATCTTCAAGAGGTTTTATAAACTCTTCTTCCGAAACCTCAATTTTCGGCTTAACTGTCATCTTTTTTCGCCAGTTTACCGGCTGAGTGGACACCAAACGGGCCACCTCACAACGGTTACGTTTAATTACAACAACCTCACCGTTAGCGGCCCGATCAAGATAACTGAAAAGATTTTTCCTTAACGCAGTTGCTGAAACGACAACCATACCACCACCTCTCCAATGTACACGTTCACAACACATCTGTACATAAACATAACAAGCAGGCCGTCTTCTGTCAATCAAAATGTATTGAGAAGGAGAGGAGAAGGAGCTGAGTAGTTAATCTTATTTATTCTTGCCAATGCTCGGCTTTGTAGTAGTTTTAAATTTACCAGCAATAATATTATACCCCAAAGCAAAACAATATAGACTTGCCGGAAAATAATTCACATGAACATTCTCAATCACTTTACTCCCTTGTTTGGATATAGTCGTAACCAAGGGGTGGGTCAATTGCTGGGCGTGACAGAAACTGACTAAACTCTTCAACTCTTTTGGTCTATCATAAAAACGATCGGACCATTTGACTTCGACCGCCCAGGATACACTCTGATTTTTTTCGTCAAGTTTCACAATATCGACTTCACCGCTGTTCCAACGAGCGTAATGCAGCAAACCTTTAGAATGGAACCATTGCGAAAAAATTGCTGTTTCCACCAAGTCGCCCAAATTTTCATCATCAGGAGTTGCGGGTGAGAACAGGGCGGTTCGGATCGAAGGATTGGTCAGGTAGATTTTAAAAAAGTTTGCTCTTTTAAAACGCTTGGCGTTCCTGTCTACTCGATGCACCAGACGAACAAGAAATGCCGCTTCGAGATATTCAATATATTTTTTAATTGTGTTCTTTGCAATCCCTGAATTTTGTGACAGCTCGTTTAATGAAACTTCGTTGGCAGTATTGTAAGCCAAGGTTGTAAACAGGTAGTTTAATTCCTGAATATCTTGAATGCCGTAAAGGCCGGGAAGATCCCTGAGCAGAACCTTATCAATAATATCGTTTTTTATAAAACGACCTGGGTCGGCCTTAATTTTGTCTGAAAATATGACTTCGGGATAACCTCCGTAATTGATATAATCCAAAAAGTTACGGTTGAACTCTTCGATATTATCAACCTGAAAATCACGGGGCAAATCGCCGTCTTGATCTTCTGAAATCTCAATAAGATCAAGTTTATCTAAAAGATGGAGGTACTCATAAAAAGTCAAAGGTGGTAACAGAAAATCGGTAAACCTTCCGGCCCCGGATTCGGAACTTTTGAGCCGCAAGGCTGCCGCTGCCGAACCAGAAACAATACATTTGGCAGTTGGGCAACGATCAACAATCGTTTTCAAGTAACGTTCCCACTCCTTAAGGTACTGGATTTCATCAAAAAAGAAGTAGACTTCATCGGCATGATAGTCGATTCCGGTTATTTCCATATATAGTTCAAGAAAATCGTCCAGATTCAAGCCGTTGTAAATTGGATGGTCAATGGAGACATAACAGATATGGTCGGGGGCTATGCCCTGTTTGATTAATTTGTTAATCGCGTGGTGAATCATTACAGTTTTACCCACTCGCCTAGGCCCCATCAAAACAACCGCTCGATTAATCGAACGGTCAGTAATCAATGGGTAGAGAAGCGCCAAATAGGGACGCGGACTCCAGCCGGAATAGTTGACGGGGATTGCATGAGGCGCTTCCCACCAGCCATTTTCACTCTTTAATTTTTTTTTAACCTGTTGAATTGATATAGTCTTCATCGGATCCACCAGCTAAGATCAACGATCTAATCTTATAATATATTTTCAATTCTAAGATCAATGCCCTGATCTTAGAATAGCAAGAGGTGTGTAAATTGTCAAGTTTTTTGTTGAAAAATAAGGGAAGGCCTTCGGGCCTTCCCACTGTTACCCGGAGAGTTGAAATATGGTGTTTTTAACGACCGAGTTTAAAAACAATAGTTGTCTCAACCAGGGTCTTGACTTGGGCACCATTGACCATGCCGGGTTGAAAACGCCAGTTTGCGACGGTTTCGTGTACTGCTTTTTCAAAATAGCCGGGGGGGACGGCCTTGATAATTTTAACCCCTTCAACCCGGCCTTGACGGGTAACGAAAAAGCGGATATTAACCGACCCCTCAACACCTCGACGACGGGCAAGAAAAGGGTAGACCGGCTCCATTCGGGTTGTACTTAAGGGTTCGCGATCAACTTCACCGATGCGATAAAAATCGGGTCGGGAGAGGGTCGGAACCGGGGTTATGGGAGTTTCCGGTAAGGGCTGAAGTTTAAAATCAGTTTCAATTTGGGCCTCAAGCATCACCTTGGAGAGCTCAATTTCGGGATTTAGTTCCGGTATCGGTGGTAAGGGTTTCATGATTTCGGGCGGCGGTTCGGGGAGCTCAAGTTCGGGGCGGGGCTCGGGCTCCTGGCTGGCTTGAGATTGCTCCTGATCGAGTTCGGTTTGCTCCAAAAAGAGCGGCTCTTTGATTAAGCGCGGCAATTTCTGATGCCCGCCGCCGCCGCGAAAGAGCCAGGGAATCAAAGCCATTATCAGCAAATTGATAAACAGCGCCCCGGCCAGAGCCAAAGGCATGTCCCGCCTCCGATGATGATCACATGACATATATTTTACCGACTCGATGGGGCTTCGGCAGCGACCGCGATGCGTTGAGCCCCGGCCAGGCGACATTGGTCGAGAACTTTAATGGTCAAGCCGGTCGTCACAATTTTATCCGCCACAATGACAATACTGCCATCCGGATTCTGGGCCAGAAAACGCTCGGTTACGGCCCTGATACTCCGCAGATCAATCTGCTGGCCATCAACATAGATGTGGCCCTCGGCATTAATTCCTAAGCGCAGACCACTTTGACCAGTCTCTTCGGCGGTCAATGCCGCCGGGCGATTAACCTCAACCCCGGATTCGCGGACAAACGTTGTGGTCACAAGAAAAAAGATCAGCAGGATAAAGACCATATCAAGCATCGGTGCCATATCGATCTGCGCCGTTTTACGCTCACGCCGCAGCCGGGCCCGCACATTAATCATATAAGCTCCTTCATAACTCCGGCACGAAATTCTTCTAATCTCTGCGAGATACGAAGAATACGACGACGCAAAAAACCGGCCATAAAAAGACCGGGAATCGAAACAAAAAGACCGCTCTGGGTCGTAATCAGGGCTTCGGCAATCCCGTTGGCCAAGGCCCGGGGATTACCGGTACCATAGATCGAAATCGCATCAAAAGTAGAAATCATCCCCTGCACAGTACCCAACAGGCCGAGCAGCGGCGCAATTGAAGCAAGCGCATAGATATAGTTAATATTACTGCCGAGACGCTCGGTCTCCTGAGCGATCAAAGAGTTCAAGAGGGCCAGGTTATCGCGACGCACCGAACTTATTGATTCAATAAAATGGCCGACAACATGACAAAGCGGCGTGCCGAAAAAATCATTTACCAGGCGGCGTTCCCGTACCACTTTCAAAGCCTCAACCAGCCCGATATCACGCTGATTTACAGCCCAGACCGACTGCAATTTAAGCAAAATCAGAACCCACATGACGACTGAGACCAGCATGATCGGCACCATCATGATGCCGCCCCGGTAAAAGTAGTCAAGTATATCGAAAAAAATCTGCATGGGTCATGGTCATCCTTCACCCTTCGTTCTTTGCAGGGCGATACTCAAGCTTATTGATTTTTCTTCCATATCGCCGATTATGACGTCGACTCGACGGGCAAACCAGGTGTGGAGCAAGATAATTGGAATCGCTACGGTCAGCCCGAGTTTGGTCGTAATCAGGGCCTCGGAGATGCCGCCCGACATCATTCGGGGGTCACCAGCTCCATAAACAGTAATTACCTGAAAAGTGTTAATCATCCCGGTTACGGTGCCGAGCAATCCCAACAACGGAGCGATGGCGGCCAGAACCTGGAGGGTCGGAAGAAATTTTTCGAGACGGGGCAACTCTTTAAGAATGGCCTCTTCGAGAACATTCTCTAAAATATCACGGGCCATCTTACGGGCCCCGAGACCGGCCGTCAAAACCCGAAAAACCGGGCCCTTTTTATTCTCCAGCAGCTCCAGACTGCTCTGAAAATCACCGGCGGCGACAAGTTGAATAATTTTCCCCATCACCTTGTCGGTATTACTTTTAACCCGGCTTAAAAAGAGAAAGCGTTCGAGGCTGAAAATCAGGGCGACAAAACCAACCAACAGGATCGGCCAGACCAAAATCCCGCCCGAGCGCAAACGCTCCCAACTTGACGGGGTTAAAGCGAGACGCCGCACCGCATCGCCGCCGGAGAAATCGAGATAGACCGTCTGACTCTCTTGCGCGATAAATTTCTGCAAATTTTTACTAACCCGCCAACCCGGTTTCGAGACCGCCAGAAGAGCGTCATTCTCGGGCCCATAAACCGCATAACCACAACTCTTGTCGGCATCATTTTGATAAATAGTCGACAAAGCCCCTAAACGAACAATTTGTCCGCTCGCCCGACGACCATCAAGCCCGACAAACGAGTTCTGCGAACGTTTAATTTCAGCACTGGCCCGCATCTCGGCAAAATAGAGATCAGCAATTGTGGCAATCTCACCCATCCCCGGATATGCGGTCTCTTGCAGAATTTTACGTACCGGTTCGAGACGGCCGACAAAATCCCCGGAGACCGGAGAACTCTCCAATATCGTGGACAAATCCCGCGTAGAGGTTCGCACCACACCGGCCAATTCATTGAGTTTAAGCAGAGCTCTACGACTTTTCTGCTCTAGTACTTGCTGCTCCTGAACAAGTTTTTCGAGCTCTTTTTCCTGGACGGCAATGGCCGCATTAATCTTTGTCACCCGCCGGGCGGCCTCAGCTTTGGCGGCCTTGGCCGATTTTCGCAAGGCCGCAATTTCGGCTTTATTGAGACGATTTTCAGACTCCGCCGTTTGCTGCTCTTGCTCAACCTGAACTACAGCCCGTTTTAACAAGCCGGAACCATCTTTCTCCGCGACCGCCGCAGGCGACCACGAGGCAAAACCAGACAGAGCTAAAAACAGACTCAATATTATAATAAAAAAAGAGCGGCTTCTCATCGCTGACCTCCTGTCACCGGCAAACAGACCAGATCGAAAGCTCGCTGTTTAAGGGTCATGCGCAAAGCATCTTTAACCGCATCGTGAGAAGCTCCCGACAAGGGTTCCCAGGTTTTGCTCAAACGATTAAACCAACCCGCCCGATCGCCATCAAGTGAGAGATAGTAGAGTCCGACCCGGCCTAAACGCAACATCCGAACCGTGGTTTCGGCACCATCAAGTGTCAAAAACTCCTCACTGACCTCATAACCGCGGCCAAAACCGGCTTCAATTTTAAGCACCTCCATAACCCGGCGCAATTTTTCGGCCAGATCGGCATCATAGCTGTTTAAAACATCGCGGAGATCGGCCAGGCGCCGCTCTCTTTCGACCGTAGAGAAAGGCAGATCCGCCGCCGTAAATTCTTCAATACGACCAACCATCTCATCGAGAAAAGGTTCCAGCTGAATACCAATTTCAGCCATATCTTCAATCCCGGTTTGCAATCTTAAAATCTCCTGACGCCGCTGTTGACTATAACCTTGCAATTTCAGATGACGGGCTTTAAGCAATTTAAGTTCAAGTTCCAGGGTATGCGTGGCAGCATCAAGCTCGCGCCGCGCCGCTTGCCACTCCTGGCGCATAGTTGTGGTCTCTTTCTGAACCACAACCGTCTCCTTCACAGTCTTATCAAGTTTCTGCCGGGAAAGATCCGGGGCTGAAAAAGCAACTTGCACCCACCCCAAACAGAAAAACAGCAGTAGTCCCGCCAGTAAAAAAAATGATTTTCGCACCATCTTCACTCCCTTATAAAAAAACAAGGCCGCTTCCGGCCTTAGGCTCCTACCAATAAAGTTTTGAAATTTTATGTGAATATTTATTCTATATGTGCTAACGTATTTAAAGTCAACCGGGAAGGTATAAATTTCCCGCAAAACAAGATATTAAGGAATCAAAAATGCGCTACACTCTTGCTGAAATTGCCGCCAAGATCGGCGGCGAGGTTGTTGGAGATGAAAATCTGGTAGTCACCGGTATCAACAGCCTGGAGGCGGCCTCAGCGGAGGAGCTCTCTTTTGCCGAAGAGAAATTTCTCGAAAAAGCGCTCACCTCAAAGGCCGGAGCTTTGCTCGTCCCCAGAAAAGTTGAGAACCTCTCGCAGCCATTAATTATCTGCGATCAGCCATTTCGGGCCGCAGGCCTGCTCATGATGGAGATCGACAAAGCCGCCCAGATGGTCGATCACCGTATCGATCCAGCGGCGGTTATCGGAGAAAATGTCTCCCTGGGCAATAATCTTTATATCGGCCCCGGAGCGGTTATCAGCGATGATGCGGTTATCGGCGACAACTGTCGTATCTGTGCCAACACCTACATCGGCAAAGCGGTGCAAATCGGGGCCGATTGTCACCTCTATCCCGGAGTTGTGATTCGCGAAAACTGCCGTCTCGGCGACCGGGTTATGATTCACCCTAATTCGGTCATCGGCTCGGACGGTTTCGGTTTTTTTCAGGTCGGCGGCTGTAATGTCAAAATCCCCCAGATCGGCCGGGTCATTATTGAAGATGATGTCGAGATTGGAGCCCTTTGTACGATCAATCGAGCTGCCTTAGGTGAAACCGTCATTGGCCGCGGCACCAAACTTGACGACCATGTTCACTTAGGTCACGGAGTTAAAATCGGCCATGAAGTAATCATGTGCGCCCAAGTCGGCCTCGCTGGTAGCGTTCACATCGGCAACCAAGTAATGTTGGGTCCCCGATCCGGCGCGGGCGACCATCTCACAATCGGCGACCGGGCCCGACTTATGGGTAATACTTTAACAGCCAAAAACCTTGAAGGTAACAAAGATTACGGCGGCATTCCAGCAGTTCCAGTCAAACAAGCCCTGCGCCAGATGATGGCCGCCACCCACCTGCCTAAAGACCGCGGCCGTCTGGCTAAACTCGAAAAGCGGGTACAAGAATTGGAAAAGCTGCTGCAAAAATAATTTTTCCATAACCACTATTACACATGGAGGAACAATCGTGGATCTGAAAAAAAGAGCCTTAAGCGTTGCACTTACAACCATCTTCGTTATAAGTCTTGGTTTTATGTCATCTCTGCAAGCGGCGGAGTACAGTGCGGACATGGAGACCCGTTCACGAGGGCATGTCGTGATCAAGGGAAAATTTTTTATAAAGGGCGAACAGAGCCGTAATGAAATGACTCAAGGAGGCCGGGATGTAATTATGATCAGCCGCCTCGACAAAGGCGTCGTCTGGACCTTGATGCCGCAAGAGAAAAGTTATATGGAGATGGCTATCGATCTGAATGATAATGAAATCATGCCTGACAACTGGAAGACGCTACTGGAGAAAGAGGGTAAAAAGCTCGGTAGTGAAACCGTAAACGGCGTGAATTGCAATAAATATGAGATCACTGATGAGGGCGAAAAGGTAACCTACTGGATCGCAAAAAATGAGGGGATGGCGGTTCGCATCGTCACAACTGAAACCGAAGTCAATTTCCGCAACATCCGCACCGGTAAGCAACCGGACCATCTCTTTCAAATCCCGACCGGCTACCGAAAATTTGCCATGCCGCAAATTCCCGGCATGCAAGGAATGCCGGGAATGCAGGAAGGCGGCAATATGCCCGCCTTCCCCAACCCCAGATAGCAATCAATAAAAAAATATTACTGGTTCCCGAAGAGACGCTTAAGAAGCGCAGTTGACTGTTTTAATGGGTCAGAGCGAATCGCCGCCTCTTCGCGGGCCAGGTAATAGAAAATTCCATCCATCCCCTTCTCAACAACATAGCCGTTCAAATTCTCTTTAACGTCGGGCATGAAGGGGATATTTTTATACTGCCCCATGACCTCATCATAGGCTTTAATCGCACCCACCTGAGACAAACTCTCTTCGACCACTGGATCCATCTCCTGGGTCAACTCCGGCGTCATTTTGCTCCGAAAATATTGGGTTGCAGCATCTTCCGGCCCTGAATAGATAGCCTGAACATCATCAATAGACATCTCGGCAATTGCGTTTCCGAACAGCTCCTTGGCTTTCGGGGTGGCCGCTTCGGCGGCCCGGTTAAGTTTCAACTCGAGATCGTCGAGCATATCCGACAGACCGACTTTCGCCAACGCACTTTTCACTATTTGAAAATTTTCCGGGAGCGGAATATGAATCAACGAATCGGCATTAAAACCATCCGTTTTTCCGAGTTGCGCGACCACCGTCTCACTACCCACCCGTAAAGCATCTTTCAATCCCGCCCCGATTTCAGTCTCGGAAAGCCCATCCAGGGTCGGCCCGGCAGCCGAAGACTGTCCAAACTGGTTAAGCAAATTTTTGCCGCTCTCCATTAAACTGTTACCGGCAAAAAGGTTGCTGCTTAAGATAAAAGAGAGTGCCAACACCCCAAGAACCACCAACAAACGCAGCCGCATTTTTCCATTTTTTTTTGGCTCACTATTCATGACTTCCCTCCATATTTCCCGCACAAAAAAAAGGAGGAACCAATAAGCTCCCCCCTCTTTTTTAAAACATAACTCTCGTATATCTACACCAAAATCAGTCAATTTTACTAAATTTGTTGCCCGGGACGCCGCAGACACTACATTTATCTGGACAATCACCACTCACGGTATTACCGCAGACGCTGCAGACCAAAATATCATCGGCCGGTAAATCACCGCCCTTCTCATAGGTCGCCAAAGCTTCCTCGTAGAGACCAAAATGAATCTCTTCAACCGTATTGGCCCACTCAAACATCCGCAGCGCCTTTTTGTTACCCTCTTCTTTGGCGGTCGCGATAAATTCGGGATACATATCCTTAAATTCATGACTTTCACCGGCTACCGCATCACGCAAATTGGCACCCGTATCACTAACCCCGTCCATCGCCTTGAAATGACCAAGAGCATGCACGGTCTCGGCCGCCGCCGCAGCCCGAAACAACTTGGCAATTTGCGAAAAACCATCGGCATCAGCCTTAGTCGCATAAGCCAGATATTTACGATTAGCCTGACTCTCTCCGGCAAATGCCGCCTGTAAATTTTCCAGTGTCTTTCCCATTATCATCTCCTTTACAAATTAAATTGACCATTAAAATAGTATCGTCTACAAATTATTCTGATTTTCATACTAAACAAGATTATCTTTGTCAAGATAAAAAATGATTGGGGGTTGCGGGTGAGTGTTTTCTGTGTTATTTCTCATTTAAGGAGAACTAAACATGCAAAATACTGAAACTGAAACAACTAAAAAACTGATCGCTACGGCTTTAGGCCAGCAGGCGGCCGACCTGGCCGTTGTCAATGCCAATTTGGTAAATGTTTTTACGGCCGAGATTCAAGCGCAAAGTACAATTACGGTCAGTAATCGAAAAATCGCCAGCATCGGCACCCCGCCAGCCGGGGCTCTCGGGCCAGAAACCATAATTATTGACGCTAAAGGCGATTTTGTTTTGCCCGGTTACATCGAAACCCACACCCACATCGCCAACGTTTTTCGGCTGCACGATTTTT
>JAGGWR010000342.1 GCA_021163445.1 Candidatus Tharpella aukensis | reverse complement strand
GAATAGTTACCTTTTAATTATCTATGAAAGTCCTTTAACAAATTCTGCTAAACGCCCAATACCTTTAACAATATTCTCCATTGATGTAGCATAAGAGAGGCGCAGGTAGCCGGGGGCACCAAAGGCCTCACCAGGAACGGCGGCGATCTTGGCTTCGTCTAGCAAAAGATCACACAAAGTCAGTGCCGAATCAATTTCCCGTCCGTTACAGGATTTTCCCAGCAACCCTTTGACACTGGGGAAAGCGTAAAAAGCCCCTTGCGGATTAAAGCAGGAGATGCCGGGAATCTCGTTTAAAGCTTTAATAATATAGGCCCGCCGTTTAGTGAAATCAACCAGCACGTTTTTGACATAATCCTGAACACCGTTATAAGCCTCAATCGCCGCCATTTGTGAAATCGAGGTCGGGTTTGAGGTACTTTGGCTCTGAATCTTGGTCATTGCCGCAATCAGTGTTGCCGGCCCCGCTGTAAAACCGATGCGCCAGCCAGTCATCGAATATGATTTTGAGACTCCATTCAGAATAATACAGTGATCTTTGACCACCTGACTGATCTCGGCCGGACTGTGCTGCTCAAATCCATCATACGTGATATGTTCATAGATTTCGTCACTGATCAGCAATATATCATTTTTAACAACTACTTCAGCCAGCGCTTTAAGTTCGTCCAATGAGTAAGCCGCCCCGGTCGGATTAGAGGGCGAATTAATAATTACGGCCCGGGTCTTTTTCGTAATTGCGGCCTGAAGCCGTTCCGGTGAAAGTTTGAAACCTTCATCCTCGCCGGTTTCAAGAATTATCGGCACACCGCCAGCCAAAGAAACCATCGGCGGGTAAGAGACCCAATAAGGGGCGGGCACGATAACCTCGTCACCCGGATCAAGCAGAGCCTGGGCGAGATTGTAAAAAGAGTGCTTGCCGCCACAGGATACGACAATTTCATTCTCCTTATAATCGAGTCGATTCTCCCTTTTCAATTTGGCCGCAATCGCCTGCCGCAGCTGGGGAATACCGGGAACTGCGGTATAGTTGGTGAACCCATCCCGAATCGCCTTGATACCGGCCTCTTTAATATTCTCCGGCGTATCAAAGTCCGGCTCTCCAGCCCCAAAATTGACAACATCAACGCCTTCAGCCTGCAAGGCTTTAGCTTTAGCAGTAATCGCCAGGGTCGGAGAGGGTTTAATCTGTTGCACACGAGACGATAGGGTAAGCATATTTTCCTCCAGACAATCTATTAAGCAGTCATTTGATTGTAATTTGTGACAAGCAAAAACAAAATCACCCAGCTAACTATCATAGCTTAGGATGTACTGCAATATTTAAAAGTCCGGGGTAACTATTCAGTGCCCCCCAGTTTGATAAAATTCATCAATATACAGTGCTTCTCTACTTACGTTGGAATATCAGTTTTTTTGACTGGTTTTGACTTGACTAATGTCAATAGATAGAATATTCCGTACATTGTTAATGCACAGAATGATTTAAGGACTCAGGAGAACAGTAATGCAACAGGTTAATGTAACCGAGTTACGTAATCACTTACCCCAATATCTACAACAGGTAAAAAAAGGGCTGGAATTACAAATAACCAGCCATGGAAGAAGCATTGCCCGGCTTGTGCCTGAACGCAGCGATGTGGAAGAGGCTAAGGATCGGCTGCTCAAGCTAAAAGGAACCATGATTCTCGGGGATATCACTGAACCGGTCGAGACCGTGGAGTGGAGTGCTGATGCTGACAATCTGTGATACTCATGTTTTGATTTTCTGGCAAGATGATCCGATCCGTCTAAGTATTAAAGCTAAAACCGCTCTGGAAAAAGGTCTGCAAGCAAAATCTCTGGCCTGTTTGGACATCTCTTTTTGGGAGATCGCCATGCTCATGCACTCTGGCCGTTTAAGAGATGATATCTCTTCGACCCAATACATGAATGATCTCAGATTAGTTTTATCACTGACCGTCCTGCCCATTACCCCGGAAATTGCGACATTATCGCAACAAGATTTTTTCAACCACAATGATCCCGCCGATAGACTAATTGCGGCTACCGCAATTCACCATAAAGCCCCTCTGATTTCGGCGGATAAAAAATTGAAAAATATCGAATTACTTACGGTTATCTGGTAAAAGATGAGTGGCCTCCAGAGCCCGATGTAGTGTTTTTTGACTGAATCTTCATCCATTTTCGATATGTAACCATGCATAAATTCAATTGCGGTAAAAATCAACAACAAATATTTTTGTCTATTCTTATGCGGCTATATGCCTTGATATGCGGTGATCTGCGGTTGACATGGGGAATGTTTCCCTATATGGTGCCGATGTAGATTGAGGGGAAGTTGCGCTCTGCCTTGGTTTGGTTCTCAATACGTCCTTTTATAGAGGTGTTCAAGAATGTCTGAGTTTGAAGATCGTTGGCTCTCAGTTGAAGAGATATGTAAATATCTAGGAATCAGCAATGACACAGTTTATCGGTGGATCGATAAACGTGATATGCCTGCAAATAAAGTTGGTCGTTTATGGAAATTTAAAAAATCTGAGGTCGATGAATGGGTCAAAAGCGATGGAGCGAAAGAGGCTCGATGATAGTATGTCTATGATTCCGGCTCAAAAGATATTTAAGGCTCTAAATGAGGCTGAGTACCAGTATCACCGACTTGTTTTGCTTGTGGGCGGCGTTGGCTCTGGAAAAACAACTATTCTGCAAGATGTTAGTAAACAGCTTGACGTTAAGCTCATCAATACAAATCTGGAATTATCCAAATTATTAATTGAGATGACAGGCAAGCAACAGACATTGCAACTTCCCAAATTATTAGAGAATCTGGTGAACTGTG
>JAGGWR010000100.1 GCA_021163445.1 Candidatus Tharpella aukensis | reverse complement strand
AGGTTATAACGCCAACACTATCTCACTGTTTGCCCTGATCATGTCAATCGGGGTGGTGGTTGACGATGCTATTGTTGTCGTCGAAAATGTTTACCGGCTTATGGCTGAAGAGAACCTTGCCCCTAAAGCCGCAACCATTAAAGCGATGCAGCAGGTTACGGCACCGATCCTCTCGACAACCCTGGTTTTGCTCGCCGTATTTGTCCCGGTCGGTTTTCTGCCCGGCATCACCGGTGAACTCTACAAACAGTTTGCCGTGACCATCTGTACCGCCGTCGTCATTTCAACTATTAACGCCCTGACTTTGAGCCCGGCTCTCTGTGCGGTTTTATTAAAGACTCCTAAAGTCATAAATCGGGGCCCCTTAGCCTGGTTCAATCGGACGCTCAATTTTTCCCGTGACCGCTATGTCGCCGGCACCACTTGGCTGCTCCGTCGCAAGGCCGTGGTTCTAATTATTTTTATCGGCATTTTTGGAGCCTCATATTACCTGTTTGTCAACCGACCAGTCAGTTTTTTACCAAAAGAGGATATCGGCTCTTTTTATCTTAATATTCAGCTTCCCGAAGCCTCATCCCTATCCCGCACCGGCAAGGTTTTAGAGCAGGTCACCAGGGAACTTAAAAGTACTAAGGGAATTAAAGACATTATTCTGGCAAGCGGCTACAGTCTGCTCAGCGGTGCCGCCGAAAATGTCGCTGTAGGGGTCGTTATTACTGACCCCTGGGATCAGCGCACCACTAAAGAGATGCAACTGAATACCATTTTGAAAAAGGTGCAAGGCAAACTCTCGGCCATTTCGACGGCCAACATATTCGCCTTCTCCCCGCCGCCGATTCGCGGTCTGGGCCGTACCGGCGGCTTTAATTTCCAGATGCAGGGGTTAGAAGATCAAAACCCGCAGGAGCTCGCGGCAACCGCTCAAGCGTTAATCGTTGTCGCCAACCAGGAACCTTCATTACAGAGGGTTTTCAGTACCTATACGGCCAACACGCCGCAAATTTCGATCGCCGTCAACCGCACCCGGGCAGAAACCCTCAACGTCCCGGTAAGCAGCATCTTCGCCACCTTGCAGGCCCAACTCGGATCAAGATATGCCAATGACTTTAACCTGCTCGGACGGGTCTTTCAGGTCACGGTTCAAGCCGACACTCAACACCGCAACGCGATTAAGGATATCAACCAGCTCTACGTCCGCAGCCAGACCGGCAAGATGGTACCAATGCAGAGCCTGATAACGATTAGCACGACCCTCGGTCCGCAGAATATAAATCGTTATAATCAGTACAGCAGTATTAAAATAAACGGCGGCGCGGCGGCCGGTTACAGCTCCGGTGAAGCGATGGCGACAATGGCCCGAATCGCCGCCGAAACCCTGCCTCAAGGCTACAGTTTTGAGTGGTCGGGAATGTCCTTTCAAGAACAAAAAAGCAGCGGTCAGATCCCCGTAATATTTACTTTGGCTCTGCTTTTCGCCTATCTCTTTCTTGTGGCTCAGTATGAAAGTTGGAACATCCCGCTGGCTATCGTCGTTTCGGTTCCAGTCGCCACTCTCGGCGGTTTGGCCGGTTTATGGCTGGCCGGACTCAGTTTAAGCATCTACGCGCAAATCGGCTTGGTGTTGCTGGTCGGTTTGGCCAGTAAAAGTGCTATTCTCATCGTTGAGTTCTCCAAAACCCTGCGGGAAGAGGGGGCCTCAGTATCTGCGGCCGCAATCGCCGGAGCCAAAGTCCGTTTCCGCCCGGTCTTAATGACCGCTTTTACATTTATTCTGGGCATCGCTCCGATGGTAATTGCCAGCGGAGCCGGGGCCGGTAGCCGGCGGGCGATTGGTACCACCGTTTTTGCCGGAATGCTGGCCGCAACCCTGATCGGCATTTTTCTGGTTCCAGCGCTCTATTATATGTTTCAGTCCGGCCGCGAAAAAGGTCACGCCTGGCGCACGCGGCGAAAGAGCAGTTAAGTTACAACTAAGTTACAGAGGGTGGCGACGAACGTTGCTATTCACCCCGGTAACCGGGGGCAGTTTGAAAACGACATCTAAATAGTTACCAAAAAAAATAACCATTCAGGTGCCAGCACTATAAAGCTATAACAAATAAAAGTGAACATCGCGTTGCTTTCCATAACCGGGGACACAGCTCAGCCCGCCACGGGCTAAAGCCCGGTCTGGAGGTATGTCCCCACATCGAGATAGTTTGAAACAACACCAAATAGTTAAAAAGAGATAACCATGAGTACAATTTTTTTTAGTCGACGCGCCTGCATGTTTGCCTATCAGATACCGCGACGGTTTTTCATAATTATAGGACTTTTAATCATCGCGGTTTTAGCCTTAAGCGGCTGTGCCGCTGTCGGGCCGGACTATATCCCGGTAAAACCTGAAACTCCGGAAAAATGGTCAACCGAACTAAAAGGCGGCCTTAACGCCGGGCTCCCGGAACCCGGAACTATGGCTTGCTGGTGGAAAGTTCTCGATGATCCGGAACTCTCCAGCCTAACTGAACGAGCCGTCAGCGGCAACCTCGACTTGCAGACAGCCCGAGCCCGAATCCGCGAAGCCCGAGCCCGCCGGGGAATCAGCCGCTCCTATTTTTTCCCGACTCTGGATGGCGGCGCTGCCGCAGACAAACATCGCGACCGCAAAGGGAGAGAAGATGAACTTTACACGGTTGGGTTTGATTCCAGCTGGGAACTTGATGTTTTTGGCGGCATCCGGCGCGCGGTCGAGGCCGACACGGCAGAAGTTGAAGCTGCGCAGGAAGATCTCCATGACGTACTTGTAAGCTTGCTGGCTGAAGTAGCCTTAAACTATGTTGATGTGCGCACCTACCAGAACGGCTTGACCGTAATTGAGGCAAACCTTAAAGCCCAACAAGAGACCTACGATTTAAACGATTCACGCTTTCAGGCCGGTATCATTGATGAATTGGCCGTACAACAATCTCTCTATAATTTGGAACGAACTCGATCTCAAATCCCGGTTATTCAAACTAAACTGGAAGCCGCCAAAAACCGCCTGGCCGTATTACTCGGTCAGGCACCCGGTGCCGTCCATGCCGAACTAGCCGCAAGAAAACCGATTCCGGCGCCGCCGCTGCAACTGGCTATAGGGGTTCCGGCCGAAGTTTTACGCCAACGACCCGATATCCGCCGAGCCGAACGTCGACTGGCCGCCCAAACCGCCCGCGTCGGGGTAGCGACGGCCGACCTTTTTCCGAAATTCAGACTAAATGGCAGTATCGGACTTGAATCGCTTTCAACCGGAAACTTTTTCACCGCCGCTAACCGAATCTGGGATTTTGGCCCGTCTGTTTCCTGGAATATTTTTCACGGCAACGCCATCCGCCAAAACATCGAAATCCACTCCGC
Organism: Candidatus Tharpella aukensis; assembly: GCA_021163445.1. Classification (GTDB taxonomy): domain Bacteria; phylum Desulfobacterota; class Anaeroferrophillalia; order Anaeroferrophillales; family Tharpellaceae; genus Tharpella; species Tharpella aukensis. Next base: position 443 of record JAGGWR010000100.1, on the reverse strand, counting down.
CCTCCAGGAGCAGGCTTTGACTGAATACGAACTAACCGTCCTTCAAGCCCAGGAGGAGATCGAAAACGTTCTCGTAGCTTATGCCAATCAGCAGCGCCGCTATCAATCCTTGCTCGCGGCCACAAAGGCGGCCTTAAAAGCCGATCAACTCGCCCAAGACCAATACCAGGTCGGCCTCGTCGATTTTAATAATGTTCTCGACGCCCAACGCTCACTTCTGCTATTACAAGATCAGCTGACCTTAAGTGAAGGCGCGGTAACCACCAATCTCGTACGCCTCTACAAAGCCCTCGGCGGCGGCTGGCAAACGCTACCAAAATCACGGTGAAATATGCTCTCTTATGAAAATGCTTTAGAAATACTGAATCACTACGGCAACGGAGCACCATGGATCCAGCATTGTCTGGCCGTAGCTGACTCGGCAACCATTATTTCTGCCGCCT
>JAGGWR010000109.1 GCA_021163445.1 Candidatus Tharpella aukensis | reverse complement strand
CAGTTAAAAAGAATCGCGGAAAATTTTACTGACGGCGAACATTATATTGAGGCGATAAGAGATTATTTTAATACGGCAATTGAAGATATTGTTATTTATGACCTGTTTCACAATTTACAAAAGTATGCCGAATTCACCAAGCTGGGTACCCTGTTTCTGTTTTTCCATATGTTGCAAAAAAAGACTGAAACTTATCCCCTCTTCTTTGTTGAAATCGAATGTAAATTTTCGAGCTCAAAAATTGATTTCTCTTTTCCCAGAGAACTTATTCTCCTTAATACTCCCGCCATAAACTATTTCAAATTCGGCAATGTCCTAACCATCCCGCGAGCCTCATCACCAGCCCAAGTCAAAGAACGTCTGGGCGCAATGGAGCAGTTTATTCAGACTCAATATGGCTCGCATAAACCTTTTATTCTGGAGACAACTTTTGCCGGAATCAGTCATGAAGAAGATGGTTTTCCGCAGATAAAAAACCGCCTCGGTTTACAGATAGTAACCAATGAAGATAAAAAACTTCTGGACTATTCCGAGATCATGACCGCTATGGAGCTGGGGGGAACCAGCAAATTCCCCCAATTTATTGACGACTACATACGCGGTACAGTACCCAGCTACCAAAATGCAACGGACCAAAAGTTTATCGAAAAATACCCCCTGAAAAAACCGGCTCGCTATCTCCCCGAAAGCCCTATTCCGATCAATACTTCACAAAAAAGAATTCTTATGGCCTTGGGACATGAGAAAAACAACATTATCGTGATTGACGGGCCTCCCGGTACCGGTAAATCTCATACCATTGCCGCCCTTACATATTGGGCCAATGAAGAGAACAAATCAGTTGTCATAACTTCTCACAAAGCGCCCGCTCTGGATGTTATTGACCGAATGTTAACCGATACTTTTCGTAAACTGCACCCCCAGGCAAAGCCCTCTTTGGTGCGATTAGATAAAGATAGCGGTTCAATCAACAACCTTTCTAACACATTGCAAAATGCCGTAGTTAACGCGGCCAGTGAACGAACCCTGGAATATAACCGGGAAGCCATTGAGAACGATAAAAAGAGGCTCGGCAACAAACTTTTTAAAGTTATTGAAGAAAAACTTACAAGTGCCGGGATGTACCAGGAGATGGTACAGAAAATTCTGGAATTTGACCTTTTGGAAGAAAAAATCCAAGATCTTCCGGCTATGACCCAAGCCTTGACCGGTGTCCGTGAAGTAAAAACCGATATTGATTTTGAACGTATCGATTTTTTTCTTTCAGCTCAGGCCCTGTCATCACTTTCACAATTTAGCCTTAAAGAGTTTGCCTACCTGCTTGACCATCGAGCAAAGGTACCGGAGTTCCTAAAAGCGTGTGAAACACTTGATCGAATCCCGGAAAAAGAGCAAAACATTACAACCAGATTTTCGGAAGTTCCGACCGCCTTCAAAGCTTTACTGGAAGAACTAAAAAATCTCTTCAAAACCAATATAAAACTTAGCGAAATTACGACCAGGCACACCAGTAGCGGGTTCATGCAGAAGATTTTAGGAAAAGCCCCAAAAGAGGAAGAGTTAGCCCTACTGCTTAAAGAGATCGGAAATTTGCAATACTATGACCTGAAAGAGGAGATTGCAAGATTACTGGATATCGAAAAAACCAATCTCACTATTTCCGACCTTGTTCTTGGCGTTGAAAAAATTGAGTTTGCCCTCTCTCTACGAAAACATCAAGAACTGCTGGCGTCATATCGGGCACTGCCCGGCAACCAGGAAAAAAGCATTGGCAATATCTATGCGTCTTTTAACCTGTTTAAGCAATCAGATGAACTTTTCAATGAGTCTCTCTATCAGGCAATAGCCGGAGTTTTTACCGGTTACGCAGCGGTGTTAATCCCGTTTGGGATTGTCGAGACCAACCTGCTGACGATGACTAAACTTATTGGTCACGATGCCCAACCTGGTCAAATCTGGCAATGGATTAAACTGCACCACTCACTTGCACGATACGCACAATCGACAACGCTGCGCTTGCAGGATCTGCAACGCTATCACACCCAGGTTCAAGAAGAGATTGAGCACCGTAACGACCAGCGGCTGAAAAATCTCAACAATCACTTAGGCGCAATGGCCCGAATCAAGGTCTCATACGAAGGTGGTAAACGTTTCAGTCAAAACGAAGCTGAAGTTCTGCTCCACAACATCTCCTGCATTATCGCCGAGCCCGCCATTATTGCCAAACACTTCCCCATGACCGAAGGCTTGATCGACATCCTGATTATCGATGAAGCCTCACAGGTCTCAATTGCCGATTCCATCTCTTTGATGTTGCGGGCTAAACAGATTGTGATCTTTGGTGATGAATATCAATATGGTGCCGTCAGTACCCGCAATGTAAATGCGAAATATTCGGCCAGCTATTTTGACAAGATAATCGGCGCCTATCAGGATGATTACAATGAAGTCGTGGCAAAAGAAGATCGAAAGAAGCTGGTAAATGAGGTGGCAAGAAACGTTGCCGATGACGATCTGGTAAGTGAAACCCTGCTGAAACCGGAACCCGGCACTATCCTCTGGCTTAAAACCTTTGATATCCGCACCTCGACCCTGACCTTTGCCAAAGCCATAGCCAATTACACCACTTCACTACGGGAGCATTTCCGCAGTTTTCCGGAAATTATCGGTTACTCCAAAGAGTTCTTTTACCAGAAAGCGCAACTGGAATTGATTGTTAACCGGATTCGCACCAAACCAATTGCCGAGGTTCTGCAATTTTTAGAGGTTGAAACCAAAGGTCAATCCGCGCCCAACACCAATCTTGATGAGATCGAAGCGATTGCCGTGGATCTACAACAGCGCCTCGACAATGGTTTCAAGGGCACGGTCGGCATTATTACCTCTTTCAAGGAACAACAGGTAAAACTGGAACAATCCTTCAATGAAAGATTTAATCTGGCCGTTCTAAAGCGTGACCACAAACTGGCGATCTGGTTTGTCGGTGATGTTCAGGGTGAAGAGCGGGATTTGATCTACTACTCCTTTGT
>JAGGWR010000223.1 GCA_021163445.1 Candidatus Tharpella aukensis | reverse complement strand
TTATATTGTAGATCCAGAGAGGATCGGCGGATGTCAAGGTAGTTGTCTCCTAAACTTAAATTATACTGCTTCTTTAAATTGCTGTTGTTGACCGGCTGAATTTTCACTTTCAGGATTAAGCCGGACGATTTCAACTTGGTTCCAGTTTCTAGTACATTGAGACCAGCGTTCTGGGTTTTTCTGACGAGCTTGTTCGTAAACGTCCTGTCTTTTATGGAGTATGTCTACATCTCGTCCATAATGACGATCATCAGGAGCGGTGAAACTGATTGAGCTGTGCAGGTGTACGGTATTGTACCAGCAAACAAAGTCATTTGTCCAACTTTGAGCTTGTTCCAGCGACTGAAATGCTTTACCAGGATAATCCGGTCGGTACTTCATAGTACGGAACAGAGACTCAGAATAAGGATTATCATCACTAACTTTGGGTCGAGAAAATGAGGGCACGACCCCAAGTTGCTGTAAAGTGGCCAACATAGTTGAGCCTTTCATAGGCCCCCCGTTATCTGAATGAAGAATCAACCCCTCAGGTTGTACTCCATGGACAAAACAGGTTCGGGTAAAAAGTTCTGCACTAAGTTCCATAGATTCTTCGTCAAAAACTTGAGCAGCCATAATTTTGCGGCTCCAAATATCGATGAACATGTACAAATAGTAAAATGATCCTTTTATCGGAGATCGTAAATAAGTAATATCCCAACTCCAGACCTGACAAGGACCTGAGGCTATCTTCTCTTCAGGACGGTAGCGTTTAGTTGAAGGTTTTGAATCTAAGCGATGATTAACCATCTTTTGCTCTTTTAAAATTCTATAAAAAGTTGACTCTGAGCCAAGATAAATGCTGCTATCTGCCAGTTTAGGCACAATCTGATTCGGTGACATATCACGATATTCAGGACAAATAGCAATATCGATAATTGCTTGCTTTTCCTGGCTGTCGAGTTTGTTTGGTGGCTCTGAAAGCGGGCCTTTACGCAGATCATGACCCCCTTTGTTTTTGCGCCACCGAATAATGGTTCGACTACTAAGCCCAATAGTTTTTGCGGCAGCTTTTAGCCTGGCCCCACTGGAGACAGCGACATCAATCAGTTCGATGATCTTTTTCCGTTCGATGTAGCTGTATTGTCGTCCTCGTCCCCCCAGATTTCCTGATAATAGGATTCCGGGGACACCTTACCTAACTCAGAAAAACCAAACTATTTAAAGATAGATGCGAGCAAACGCGAACTTTACTTCACCTCCTCTAACGAGGTCACATCTTCAACCTATTGACAACAGTACATCAAATAGGTATAATAATTATACTATGAAATTCGAATTTGACCCCTCAAAATCAAATACCAATAAAAATAAACATGGAATTGATTTCGTTGAAGCCCAGGCGCTCTGGGAAGATTCCGACCTGTTGGAGATCCCGGCAAAAACAATAAATGAAGAAAGATTTCTAGTTATTGGTAAGATAGCTGAAAAACACTGGTCAGGTATCATCACGTATCGCGGAGAGAATACCAGAATTATCTCCGTACGCCGGGCAAGATATGAGGAGATTGAAATATATGAAAGCTGAAGATTTTGACCACAATTTTGATGATGGCAAGAGCGTTCTCAAACACCTTGATCTCACAAAAGCCAGAAGACCTAAACAGGAACAAAAAAGAGTCAATGTTGATTTCCCGCTCTGGATGATCCAGTCTCTGGATAAAGAAGCCAGACGACTCGGTGTGCCCCGACAATCAATTATCAAACTCTGGCTTGCAGATAGATTACAGCAAACCTCACAATTGACTCAATCCAACACAAGCGTTGCCCACAAGTAAACATACCGTTCCTTTTTTGATTACATGTTTTAGCATGAAATACAACATCGTCATCAAAAATAAAGCCTGTAATATCCACAACATTGTTGTTTGAATATGAAGATGTTTTAAAACGAGAACAATCAATACTAGAATTATCACATAAACAGGTAGATATAATCCTTGATAATATTTGCGCCCTTAGTAAGTTTCAAAAAATATATTTTTTATGGAGGCCGTATTTAAAAGACCCCAAAGACGATCATATTCTTGAAGTTGCAGTGGCATCTAAAACAAAAACAATTGTCACTCACAACATTAAAGATTTTAAACATGTTGAAAAATTTGGAGTCCAAGCCATTACACCAGGTAATTATTTGGAGGTCATAAAATGAGCACATTAAGCTTAAGGTTGCCTAATTCAATTCATCACCACATTAAAGAAATAGCCTTACAAGAAGGTGTTTCAATAAACCAATTTATCTCGTCTGCGGTATCAGAAAAGGTATCTGCAATATCAACTGAAAATTATTTAACTCGAAGAGCCAATAGGGCAAAAAGAGAAGAATTCACAACAATACTAAATAATGTACCTAAAAGAACGCCTGTAGCGGGTGATGAATTATTGTAAGGGTGGAGAGTAGAAATAAATAAAGAAAAAAGGGGACAGATTTATTATTTTAATCTGTAAACGAGGAAATTTTTTTAAAACCTCATACTACAACCAGAAAGTTTCCACTTCGTAAGCACTTATCAATTTGTCCTTCGTCACCATTTTAAGATTATTCTGTCGAGCTTGAACAATTAACAAACGATCAAAAGGATCCTTGTGATGATCC
>JAGGWR010000026.1 GCA_021163445.1 Candidatus Tharpella aukensis | reverse complement strand
GTGTGAATATCCGTCAAAAAAGTCATATGGCGCAACAAGTGCGTTATATGACCACCCAAAGCATGCATTTCACAGCCAGAACCGCAAAGCAAAACATAAAAAAAACGGCTAAGTAACAGTTAATGAACTCGTAAAAAACCACGGGATGGCTAAGTAAAAATTTCGATAGACAAGATGTTGTGGTTCTCCAGGCATGAGAATACATGTAGTATGTCGAGTGTCTGGAGAACCACAACAACGCAGGATATCGGAACTTTTTACGACGCCATCAACAGTTGCATGGTTTTTGCTACGCTATAAAAACTGATCCCACACCCCAAAGAATTACCGCGAGTAAAGGATTACCATGAGCAAAGAAAAAATTCTTATCGTCGACGATGAACACCTGATTCGCTGGTCACTTTCACAGCCTTTGATCAAAAACGGGTACACAGTAGACACTGCCGAATCCGGGGCTGAAGCTCAAACTAAAATATCCACTTTCAGACCACAGATGGTTTTACTTGACATCCGCCTTCCTGATGCTAACGGACTTGAGTTGCTTGAGCGTTTCAAAAGCGACGATGAAGATCTCATCGTCATCATGATCACCGCCTACGCCGATGTCGGCTCAACGGTTGAAGCTTTCAAGTTCGGGGCTGAAGATTATATCGGCAAACCCTTTAACCTCGAATCGGTCAAACATGTCATCGAACAAGCCTTTAAGAAAAGGCAACTTAAAGTGCAGGTCGAGCAATTCAGCCATTCGATAGAGCAGCAAATCGATGAAGATCGCCTGCTCGGTAACAGTCCAGAGATGATTGATGTCTTCAAGATCATAAAACGATGCGCTGAAACCAATGACAAAACAGTTTTAATCCAGGGAGAAAGCGGAACCGGCAAGGAACTGGTGGCCAAAGCCGTACACCTCTACAGCCGCCGCTCAAAGGCCCCGTTTTTCGAGATCAACTGTGCCGCAATCCCCGACAACCTGTTGGAGAACGAACTTTTTGGCCATGAAAAAGGGGCCTATACAGATGCCGGGAAAAGTCGGAAAGGAATCTTTGAGTTAGCTGATAGCGGGACTGTTTTTCTGGATGAAATCGGCGACATGCCGCTTCCAATGCAAGGCAAGATTCTCAAGGCCATTGAGAACAAACGCTACCGCCGACTCGGCGGGGACTGTGATATAGATGTTAATGTAAGAATTATTGCAGCGACCAACCGGGGTTTAAAAGAGATGGTAGAGGATGGTAATTTCAGGGCTGACCTCTATTACCGCCTCAATGTCATGGCTATCAATATTCCACCATTAAGAGATCGTAAAGCTGACATCCCCCTTCTGGCCAAATATTTTTTTGAACTTTTCAACAAAGAGTACAACCGCCATCTCGAAGATATCAGTCCGGCGACAATCGAGGTTATGAGCTCCTATAGCTGGCCCGGAAATGTGCGAGAGCTACGTAACTCAATTGAAAGAGCGACCATCCTTGAAGAAAGCCGTTTTCTAGGACCCAACAATCTTAACATTATCACCGACCCAAAAACAGACTCCGGCACGCTCAATACAACAATGCTCTCTGAAAACAAAAAAATGCCCGGCAACAACCAACATCCACCAGCCACAACTAACAGCTCCAACGAACTGCAAATCACCCTGCCGGCAGACGGCATCTCCTTTGGCGAGATTGAAAAGACTATAATTCTGCAAGCCCTAAATAAACACGCTGACAACCAAACCAAAGCCGCCCGCTACCTGCGACTCAGCCGTGACACCTTGCGCTACAGGATGAAAAAATTCAACCTTCTGTAAAAATCTTAAAAAGCTAATATTACAATGAGAGCAATTCAGCCGACGGCAACCAGCCGCAACCGAGTATCACCTGCGGGTGAGGTTGAATCCGAAGCAAAGGCCACAACGCGATTGCGGCCGCTTTTTTTGGCCTTATACATGGCTAAATCGGCACACTGGACTAAAGAATCGCGATCGAGACTGTCTTTAGGATACTCAGCAACGCCAAAACTCATAGTCACATTAACACTCTTCCCATGACTTTGAAAATGATGCTCCGCAATCGCCTGACGCATCCTTTCAGCCACCTCCAAAGCGTTCTTTTTTGAGGTTTCAGGTAGGATAACCACAAACTCTTCCCCACCATAACGGGCCACGACATCGGACTTTCTCAGCCTCGCAATAATCTTGATATCATCAACTTTAGAGACCAAAAGCTGACCAATCTCTTTGAGTACAAAATCTCCAAACTGGTGACCGTAACGATCATTGACCTGCTTAAAAAAATCTATATCACAAAAAATCACACAGAGATGCGCTTGATGCCTCTTGGCACGTTCTAACTCCTCCGTCAGCCGGGCGTTTAAATAGCGCATATTGTAAAGACCGGTTAAGAAATCGGTCAGACTCAGTTCTTCAAGACGTTCTAGTTCTGCAAGAATTTTTTCACCTTCATGGTTTTCCGTCAAGTCAAAAAATCGGCGCAGTTGTTCAACCTGTAACCTGTTTTTTTCCAGATCACTCTCAATCCTCTTCTCATAAAATTCAGCCAAATCCCGGAGTGAAACAATGCCCACAAGGTCTGAACCATTAAGCACCGGTATATGCCTGATATTATTGACCCTCATCTTCATATAAACAGCGCTGAAAGACTCATCGAAATTTACGGTTATGGGTTTTTGCGTCATAAAGTCGGCAATCGGCTGCTGCAATAGATCTCCGTCGGAAAGCTTTTCAACCAAACTCAAAAGATCTCTCTCGGTAAACACACCAACCAATTCCTGCTTTTCCACCACCAACAGCGCCCCGATTCTATGCTCCTGCATCAACCGAATCGTCATACTTAGCGAGTCCATCGCATCCATAAGCACCGGGTTTTCAGTCATCCACTGATCAATGCGATCTCTATCAATATCCATAAATAGTCTATCCTCGATTAGTGACTTACTTGCGAACTTTGATGGCGTCGTAACTTTTTATGAGTTCATCAGCTTTAGTCCGCGTCAGGAATTTATCGCCGGCAATTACAACAACAATCTTCGGCCTTCACAAACCTGCCTCCAACCCCAACAGCAACTATTAGGCCACCATTCCCCCTTCAAGAAAATCAGCTCCGCAACCTTACCCACAAAGCAATAAAGACACAGAGTTCAAAAGGAGGGCAAAACCACCAACTGAGTTTTATCTCGACTTTTCAAGTCATATCATACACCCGCTGTGACATTTAACGCGGTTGCATATTGCTGCATTAAATTTTTATTCCGTGCACTACCCCTGTAATTTCAAGACTTTAAAGGTAAACATAAAAACAATGTGGGTCTGGTACTTTTATTGCTGACTATCAAAACATCAAAATCAACAACCAAGCATACACACCAATCATTCAATAACGAAGGGAGGGTGCAAAACCATGAAAACACTCGAACATGTCAAATTAATGAAGAAAGTACTGATCAATGAAATAAACCAACTGCCCCAAAAAAACAGTTTCGGTGAAAACAACAATTCTGATCGAGAGCAGCTGCATGGCTGGGTTATCGACCTCGCCTATATAGAAAAGTTTGGCTGCGTCGATAATGAAAACAGCGAAGTGAGTTTCTGGTATCACGACGAGTGCTGGAGCCCTCTTTACGACTATGAAGGGGCGCTTAAAGAGTTTACGGAATACGAACAGCTCCTGCGCTACGCCGCCTGGCTCAACATGTGACCTGAATTATAATACACACAATAGCGATGATGAATCGTTTTGAAAACAACTGTAGCTCGTGCCATGGAGAACCACATTCTTTAACTTTACCTGAATAGTTACTTACTTTTAACACTAACTTCTCGTCCTGCAACCGGCAAGATCACTGTAAAGGTGCTGCCAACACCAACTTCGCTATCGACCATAATTTCGCCGGCATGATCCTGAATAATACTATAACTGATCGACAAACCAAGTCCGGTTCCCTCACCGGTTTTGCGAGTCGTAAAAAAAGGATCAAATATTTTATCGCGGATAGCATCCTCAATACCAATTCCGGTATCAGCAAACCCAATGGAAACCGCCTCTCCTTCAGCAACGACTTTAGTGGTAATCTCCAATTCGCCTCCATCAGGCAGAGCTTTACGGGCATTAATCAGGAGGTTGATAAAGACTTGGCGCAACTCGTTGGGATCGCTGTTTACCAAGGGCAGGTTTACGTCAAAATTCTTCTCGAGCCGGATACCACCCTTCTTCAGGTTGGCCTTTGTAAAAGAGAGGATATCCTCGATAATCATATTAATGTCAACATAGACAAACTTTTTCTCCGAAACCCGAGCAAAAGTCAAAAGGTTGCCAATAATCGACTTGCAGCGCTTGATCTCGCGCTCGACATAGACCAGATTCTCCTGAAACTGCCGGCTCTCTGACTCGCTAAGCTCACCCAGGCTGCGGGAATTTATGGTCTTGGAAAAAATCTGCATGAAAGCATAGATCCCGGCTAGCGGGTTGCTCAACTCATGGGCAATACCGGCGGCAAACTCACCAACCGTCGCCAGCTTCTCCGATTGAATCAATTTCGATTGGGTCTCAGCCAACTGCTCGCCGCGTTTCGCGACCCGTTCTTCCAGGGTCTGATTCAACAGTTCGATAGCTCTGCGAGAACTTTTCAGGTCGGCAACCATCTTGTTGAAGGATTCGCTTAATTCACCGACCTCATCGCGTGTTTTCACGGTAATATACTGCTCGAGATCGCCCTCTGCAATCCTCCGGCTGGCCTCTGAAAGTTTGCGGATGGGGCCCACGGTTCGGGTGATGATCAGAATGAAAATCGGAATGATTACCAGCATCAACCCTATGACAATAGCACAGGTGGTAATAATAATATCACTTTTTGCCAACACAAGATCATCGGTCGACTCGAAAATGGCGACTAAGAGCTCTTTTTTGAAATTGACGGTTAACGGTGAGAGTATCATTTTAACATTGTGATCACCACATTTGAAATGGCTGAGAAAAGGCTCCTCCTTATCCAATACCCGGTTCATCAGTTGGGGGGTAATGAAGCGACTGAGCTCAAGATCGCAGTCCTTGTGAACCTCGCTGGAAGCTATCAGTTTACCCCGGTAATAAATCTGCAAACGGTGACTTGCAATCTTTTTCTGAAGTCCGGTGAGAAAATCTTGATCTATATCCCGGTAAACGGTTACAACCGAACGTTTACCGAAATGATCCTCCATGGGAGCTACCGCTGATAACGAGAGAGTGGTTCGAGATCCCCGATTGCGCACCATAAGGCCCGTCATTCTAATCCCCAAAGAGGCCAATCGCCCTAACCCCGACCCTTCAGAGAGTTCGTCAAGCCCACCGATATTAGATGAAACTCGGTTCTCTTTCAAAAACCCCAAAAGGTAAATAAGCATCAAGCGACTGTCACGAGCATCAGCCGCATGGCTAGCCATTTTCTCCGTATCGGCAATAAACTGGGCGTAGAAGGTTAAACTCTTCTCCATATCTGTAACCATCGTCTGGAGCAAGCGCACATCATTGTGAAGTTTCTCGTTGACTCGATCCTCGAGATTATTGGAGACCAGGTTGGTCATGATATAGATGATAAAGGAGCCCATCAGGATCATAACCAGAAAGAAAGGAAATATTATCTTATTTTGAACCTTATTCAGGCGGGAAAAAAATCTTTTTACGAAACCAATCATAAGCGTTGTCTTACACCTTAAGAGCTCACTCAAAGTCAATCTATGATGAACTCGTAAAAAGTCATGGGATGGCTAAGTTAAAATTTCGATAGACAAGATGTTGTGGTTCTCCAGGCGCGAGACCATACATGTAGTATGTCGAGTGCCTGGAGAAACACAACAACGCAGGATATCGGAACTTTTTACAACGCCATCAATCTATCAACAACAGATCTTCCGGATTGAAATTAATATCTGCCAGCATTTTATCAAGTTCATCATAGTCGGCAGGGGTCGTTTCGATGAAATGATCAACATTCAACATAGCAGCCAACGCCGCTCGTCCAGCCGGGTTATCATGCATGCTCAGAAGGTAATTCTTCAATATTCCGCCCAACCCTGCCCGAAAGCAACCGGGCCCCTCTTTTGCGCGGTCACGACCTAAACGATGGTGACACTCGAAACAGGAGTTCTTTAGGTTCTTCCTCAAAACAAAGACGTTCGAAGGCAGGGGCGGCGACTGGGCCATGATCTTCAAACTATCTTTAACCCCCGGATTTTCCCGCGCAACCATATCGAGGACCCGATCCTTAACCGACCCGACCTCGACATCGCCATTAAAAACCGCCATAATTGCATCTTCATAAGTACCGACGATCCCGGTTTCAGAAAAATAGTCAGCCGGGTCGCCGAAACCTTCATGCGTTAAAAGGTAGCGTGGAAAGAGGTAAGCGGCCGTGGTTGCCTCTCCCCCCACAACCAGACGTTTACCGCGCATCTGGATCAATTTTTCAACACCACTATCTTGCCGAATAAAAATCAGATCACGATAGCTGGATTCCCCATTCTGTTCCGACCGCACTAGAACATTAACATGTTTACGAACTGCGGCAAATGCCAGACTACCGACAAAGGCGGCATCAAGCTCACCGTTCACCAACTCTTTACAAACATCGAGATAAGAAGGCGAAAGCTTCAATTTAACACTGAACCCCTTGCCCAATCTTTGCGAAAGATAACTGATCAGAGGCTGGTAACGCTGCTCCTGAACAATCACATTCCGTTCCGGAACGACGCCGACCAGAATTTCATAACGCTGCGGCAGATAACCGGATTTCGATATTATAGTCGCCCCCGCTTCCGAATAGATAAAATTTAAGAACCGCATTATCACAGCTTTCGGCTTGGTTTCCAGAACCAGACCGAAAGGTCGAAAAAAAGCGTAACGACCACTTTTAAGGTTGGCCGGAGTCGGTGCTACCATATTGACGGCAGAAACATTAAGCAGCGGATTTTCCCGAATGAGCTCACCCAGAGAGGTATAGCCGATCGAAAACGGGATCATTTGGATAGAATCAGCCACTTGCCAATGTCTCTCCAAGAGAACGCTATCTGTAGTAACCGTAAAATCGGGATCCAGAAAAGTTGTGCGAAAAGCAATTTTTGCTGAGGAATACTCGGGCCGGTCGACAACCGTTATTTTACCGTCGGGGCCGCCAATCTGAGCCCAATTGGTCACTTTACCGGCATAGATATCACGAATCACGGCCCGATTTAGATTAGCAATCTTAATCCCGACATTTGTCGCCATGACCATCCCATCAATCGCCAAATGGATATATTGCAGCCCATCACTCTTTTCTGCGGCAAACATCTCACGCGAAACTGCACCTATATCGTATTGCCCCTCGGCCACCCCGGCGATCCCGGCAGCCGAGCGGGCATCCGGCAAAAAGGTTATTTCAACATCCCCATTCTCTTTTTTAAATTCACGTGCCAGCGTTTTCAAAAGCGGCATCACCGAAGATGAACCTGAAATGAGTATACGATTTTCCTTAGAGATCTTAGATTTTACCGCATCCGACTCTTCGCGTTGCTCACAAGCTGAAAACAATAATAACAAGCCAAATAGAACAACAATCCATAATCGGGGAAATATCTTACTTGCCAAAGGCATAACCAATCAAAGTCCTTACAAAAAATGGTATTCTCGAATAACCTCCTAACAACTTCCAACATCCTTTCTTACAATAGTAGACCCATATAGTCAAACTATCATATAGATAAAAGACTTCAACTAAAAAAGAGCCATCCAGGAGACTCCGGAACGGCTCTTCTAATCATAAACTACAAAAGCAGTTATCTTTTTTATCCCCTTAAAATGATCATAGATCCTGCCTGATCTCTACTTTAACATTGATTACCTCAACAATATCATCACCATTTTTGACCTGAATTGAAGTCGTATAAAAATAGAAATAATCCTGATTAGATTCGTCGATGTCAGGTACATTGGGTTCGGGAACCGACTGATCGTAATATTTATGGTATTCGACTTCGGAATTAAAATAGATACCGCTGTCGGGATCATAATATTTGAGATAGCGACTGTCGAACCGGTAATTTCGATTCATGGTATAAGTTGCTACCGCATCACTGACATACTGACGTGTACCGTCACCGAAAAAAAACTTGATCTGGTCATGAACCGGCATATTGCTTAACTGCAGAACCACAGCCTGAGATTCGGGAGTGGTTATAAGATTGACCTGGGTCATGGGGCCGGCAACAACAACATTAACAGTTTGAGCATTCTGACTGAGCCGTCCCTCTTCATCAATAACTGTTAAACGAACCGTCCAGATACCGGCCTGAGAAAAGGTTTTGGTTACCGTCTGCCCGATCAGAGTCTCAGCTACATCATTTATATTCCAACGATACTGAAAACTACCGGCGTTGCCGGCAGCAGCCGCGACAAGGGCAACACCTACCGAACCTTTAACGATTTCAATTGGTGGCCCCAAGGCAGAAGCACCACCAATCGAAACGATCTCAGCCACCGGATCAACCCCGACTCCGACATCAGCCGGAACAATCGTATTCAAGAGTGCAACCCGAGCCGGATCATAGCCGAGAAATTCACGACGCTCAGGATTACGAGTCTGGTTGCCGGAACTGAAATCAATCTCCTGCAAAGCCCCTTCCCGATTCCAGGCCTGAGCCGAAGCCTTAACATCCCCGGCATCATTCCAACTGACAGTGATGGGAGTCTCACTGCCATCACTGATCAAGCGACCGTTACCGAGCATATTAATGCTTCCATTAAAAAGTCCACCGCTGCCACCATGACAGTCTCCACAACCATAACTTACAACCTTACCGAGGGTGTCACGCTGCGGAGCTCCCAAAGCAAAGGTTTCCCAGCCAGAGGTAGCCCCGACATTTCTGATCGGCATAATGTTATGGGTCACGAGAAAAGGCTGGGCTTCGAGAGTCAGGCGGGGCATGTAACCCGAAAGGACCATAGCTGACTGTAAAGCATCAATTTCCGCCCCTTGGGTAAAAAGAACATTGCCGTCTAAACCAGCCACCCGCCATTCGCTACGTTCATCAAAGGCTGACATTTCCAAAAGGCCGCTGGCGACCCGGTTATTGTCAGCATTGATATAATCATAGGCAAAGTGGGCTTTGACGGTGCGCTGAAAAATGGGATCTCCAACCACAGCCACACCGCCATTTAGGTCTCCAATCTGAAAACCGTCGCCGTTGGCGTCGGCAACACCAATATTATCAGGGTAAATTGAGGTCAGATAATTAAAAGGAAAGATCTGGCGACGCCAATCGGGATTGGGCTGACCGCCAATCACCTTGCTGCCGCCGTTTTCACGCCAGCTGTAGGCAAGCTCAACCATTTCACTGCCCGGCACTTGGTCAATAGGCGCGCCAACCAGATTATAGTAGCCGACCCCGCTCGCATAATCGACCGAACGGGCTGCGGCATAGCGCTTTTTAACATGACAGGCAACACAGGAGATAATATCGATGTGGCTGCCGATAAAGGTCTCTTCGTTACCCTCTGCGTCAGCCACCCGCCGAGCGCTCGGAACAACTTCGGCCAGAAGCCCGGCCTGGGCATGGTAGACTTTCATTTCCGGTGGGGCAAAGGCCAGCGTATCACGTTTGCCATCGTTATCAAGATCACCATAGTGGACATGGCAGTCCTCACAAAGTTTGACCGTGCCATCGACCGATGAAGGATATTTGAGCGGGTCATAACCCTTGCCCGGACTATGGAGATAGATATCGGGTTCAGAAACCGGATTATAGGCTTGGGTTTTGCTGGTGCGTGAATGACAGCCGTTACACTCCATAAATTTATGGACTTCATCACGACGCCAGGTTGTACCCCTTTTCAACATATCATTACGATAGAGCGCCGGTTTGCGATTGGCGGCCAGCAGTGGATCTGAATTTTCCGGATCAAGTGAAGGCAGAGCTAAAGCCGTATAGAAACTTTTCTGCCATTGATCCGGTTTCTCAACCTGGTTTTCATTAACCACCATAGAGGACAGATGACAGGCCATACAGTTATTCTGGGGCGGCTCCCCGGCAATCCGATAAGTCAGGTTATGGCTCAAATAGAGCTGGTTGCCCGCATCACGAGAGACCTGCAGAGTATTATAGTCAAGTTTATCTGGAGTAGTTTCATCAGGGGTTGCGAGTCCGGCCCCGACTGCAGCCGCCTGGCCAAAGCGGGCCACACCCCGAATCAGGGTATTGCGCGTAAGATGGTCATAACCATCAAGATGACAGATAAAACAGTCGACATTTAGAATCCCGGAATCGGCGGCCCAGTTAGCACGAGTCACAGTACCATCATTCTCGACATAGAAATCCCAGGCATTAAGAGGCACCAAGGCGTGGTTACCGTTTGCGGCATCGGTATCAAGAGCCACAGCGCGAACCGGATCATCCAACTCTTTACTGTCAAAACCACTGAAACCAAAGGGGTTTTCAACACCGGGGCCACCACCGACATGACAGCTGCCGCATTCTCGGATAAATTCAAAGATCCCCATATCAACTTTGGCCATAAACTCGGCCTCATCAACAAAGGCGGCGGTCAGATCAGGAAGCTGACGATTATAGGTTGCACACCAGTTACCAACCATACCAGGACCTGTAATCCAGGGTCGGGCCGGATTGAGTTCACCACGCGGCAGCGGATTACCGGCGCCGTCAAAAAGATCGGAAACTCTAAGACCGGAGTGAAAATTGCCCCAGTGGTTTTCGGCGATGCCTTTATGGCACCCACCACATGTAAGTGTGGGCAGATAGGCGGCAAGATTGTCGTAAAGGCCGTCGACCGGATCGTCATCAGAAGTGATAATGGTCTCTACTCCATCAACCCTGGTCTTCAAATAAATCCGCTCATGGGCCGCGGCATGATCAGCCTCAGCATCTGGATGGCAGGCGAAACAGGTAACATCAATATCAGACTTACCCTGTTCAATTATATCATCATAAGCCGGATTACTGTGGCAAATTCCGCAATCATTAAAACCATGGGCCGCGTGTTCAGTAACAATCGCGGATGAGTGACAACGATTACAACTTTTATCAGGCAAAACCGCATGGTCATGGGCTGAAGCATGGTCAGCCGCCCCATGACAGGCATAACAATCCTGGTATGTGCCATCAGGCCCTTGTCCCACCTGAATCGAAGCTATCACTAGCGGATCCGAACTGTTGTGACAGGTTGCACACTCCAAACTCTGGTTGACGAGGTGTTCAGTCACCACGTTACCACTGTGACAAGCTTCACAACTTAAGGGTTGGGGAATGGGAAATCCGGTGTTATCGTGAGCCGCCGAATGATAATCGGCATGACAAGCATCACAACTCACGTCGTTACCCGCAATGCCCGAGGCAACCGCAGCCCGAACTACCGG
>JAGGWR010000185.1 GCA_021163445.1 Candidatus Tharpella aukensis | reverse complement strand
TTGGAAGCCGCGTTACTTCCCATGATGAGGATGCAGTCACTGTTTGCAATATCGTTCCAGTGATTGGTCATCGCTCCGCGTCCAAACGTCTCTGCCAGAGCCGCTACGGTTGCGGAGTGTCATATTCGGGCCTGATGTTCGATGTAGACCAGGCCTAAACTGCGCAAGAATTTTTGGTAGATGAAGCACTCTTCATTGTCAAGTGCCGAACTCCCGACTGAAGCGATTGAGGTTGTCCGGTTGACGGTTTGCCCTTTTTTGTTTTTGAACGTAAAATCTTTGTCCCGG
This sequence comes from Candidatus Tharpella aukensis, assembly GCA_021163445.1. Taxonomy (GTDB): domain Bacteria; phylum Desulfobacterota; class Anaeroferrophillalia; order Anaeroferrophillales; family Tharpellaceae; genus Tharpella; species Tharpella aukensis. The sequence continues at coordinate 2,250 of JAGGWR010000185.1, read as the reverse complement.
CTTTTCTTGATATTGGCTGCAATCTTGTCGAGAGCCCAATCCCAAGTTACGGTTTTCCACTCTTTACTGAAAGGGGCGCGATAGAGAGGTTTGTCGAGCCGGTTGTTGTTGACTGAAAGCTGGGCGATTGAGCCCCCTTTGCTGCAGAGAGATCCCTTATTAATCGGATGATCGGGATCGCCTTCAGTGTTAATGACTTTGCCATTGCGGGCCGAGACAATAATGCCGCAACCGACCGCGCAGTAGGGGCAGATTGTGGTCGTCTCTTTAGCGTAACGGATTTTCAGGGGGTCGGCATGGGCCTGGACAGGTTTGAGGCTTAAACTCATCCCTCCCGCCATCACCGCACCACCTGATATTTTCAGAAATGATCTTCGGCTGACTTGCATCTTTTAGTTCTCCTCCCGTTGATATTAAAAATCTACAAAATCTACTTAATAGAATGCAATTATAAAAAATTGCAACTTGCATACCGTATGCAATGAATCTTCTTTTGATTTTTTGGGAGATAATTAGTAAAACTTAATTATATCAAAGGTTTGCAGGGGTGGAAGAGGTTCTGTCGGGGGTTGGTTTTGTGACTTTAGAATATTTGTCAAGGCAAGTTCGGACAAATTGTCCGGTGCGGGTGTCGGGTGGCGTTGAGGTCAGGGAACTTTTGTCCTTTTTGTTTATTAAAAATGTAATTTAATATTTACCTGTATCTCCACTTAATGTATTGATTTTTGGTGTAATTTCATGATACTTTCGCATCTTAAGGGAATGGCAGTTGGTTGTAGTCCTGTTATTGTTAACTTTAACTCAAGTTGTTTCAATGTATGGATGTTAAAGAGCATATCAAATTTTGGCTTGATGGTGCGGTGCATGATTGGGATACAGCAAAAAGTCTATTTTCTGCGGGCAAGTATGATTGGTGCTTATTTATTGGTCATTTAGTTCTCGAAAAAACTTTAAAGGCACTATTCATTCAGGATAACAATAATCAGTTGCCACCTAAAACGCATAACTTGATAAAATTAGCGCGGCATACCAAAATAAAATTAACGGAAGAACAGGAAATTTTTCTTGATGAGGTAAATGATTTTAATTTGGAGGCAAGGTATCCTCAATATAAAAGTGAGTTTTACAAAAAATGCACTCAGAAGTTCAGTGAAAATTATTTTTACAAAATTGACGAGATGATGAAATGGCTGCAATCCCAAATAGGGTGAAATTGATCATAAACCAGTTTTTGCAAGAGCTGGAAAATAATGGAATTGCAATAGAACAAGCGGTTCTGTTTGGTAGTTACGCTCAAGGAACATTCAATGAGTGGAGCGATATTGACCTTGCTATTGTCTCAAAAGTATTTGTTGGAGAACGTTTCGAAGATAGAAAAAAAATCAGACGCATTAAATTGAAGGTTAGTGGCGACCTTGAACCGATTCCTTACAATCCTGAAGATTTCAATGATGAAAATCCTTTCGTTAAAAGAATTCTTGAAACCGGAATAAAAATTACACAATCACTCTCCCTGTAACTTCCTCCACATCTCTTCACCCAAGGGTTAAATCAGATCTTTTTCAAAATCAAGAGCGCCGGAAAGTCGGTCTGGTTTTGGGCTTATTTCAGAGTTGCGGTTCTGATATGGGGATTATTTATCCGCAAAAAGAAAAAGGGGATTAGTCGGCAAGATGATGGTGATAGTTGTGCCTTGTTGGGGTTTGCTTTCGACATTAATGTCGCCGCCTAAGCTGCGCAGCAGCTCATAACCGATTGCCAGGCCGAGGCCGGTGCCTTCGGCCTTGGTACTGTAAAAAGGGTTGAACATGTTTTCGACTTGCTGGGGTGTCATACCGCAACCACTGTCGCTGATGATGATTTCAAGCCCGCCTTGGCTCTCTTTGGTGGTTACCGTGATGCAACCGCCATCGGGCATCGCCTGGATGCTGTTGCAGAGTAGGTTGGTGAGAATCTGGCTTAAGCTGGCTTCGTCTGAAACCAGGGGTTTACGAGCCAGCAGCCGGGTTGCAAAAGAGATATGTAAAGTTTCAAGTTGAGGTTGTAACGGGGAAATGACCTGGTTGACAATTTCATTGATGTTAATCTCCTGAAGTGAGCTTTGTCGCACTCGGGCAAAGCCCAGCATGTTGCCGATAATCTTTTTGATTCTGGTGGTTTGTTGGGTTATCAGCTCGATTTCAGTGGCAAAATGTTTTTTGATATCAGAATCCATCTCCAGCAGTTCAAGATTGCCGGAGATAATATTGA
>JAGGWR010000105.1 GCA_021163445.1 Candidatus Tharpella aukensis | reverse complement strand
GCTTTATAACGCCGGAAATTACGAAACTATTGTCACTTTACAGCATCAATATAGTGATGATTTTCTCTCTCGCCCTGGAGCTGTATATCCATTTTTGTGGGTTGGTGAGGCTCTGCATAAGGAGGGTTTCGACAGTGGCGCTCTGCAGGTTTATCAGGAGGTTGCCAAACTGGCTCCGGAGCCAAGTCAAAAATTGACCATTAACTGGGGGATAGGTGATCTTCTGCTTGGGCTTGAGCGTTTTGAAGAGGCTGAGAGTTTTCTCGCCAATATCAAACTTAAAGATATGCCGCCCGACTGGCGGACGCGGATGTTGTTGCTTAAAGTGCGTTTGCTTAAATCTCGGGGTATGGTTCCTGAGGCCCTTGAACTGCTTGAAATAGTTAATGCGGGCGTGGCGGAAGCGGCACTTGAAGAGCGGGTTGAAATGGCTGTTTTAGAGGCTGATCTGTTACTGCTGGCTGGAGATGAGAGCCAGGCTTTGTCCGCTTTGCAGAGGGGGGTCAGGTTGGCCTTTACCCATCCTCCAAAAATTGAGGTCAATCAACGTTTATTGCTCGGTTACCGGTTGGCTCGGATGTTGTATAAGGAAAAAAAATATGACGCTGCCGGAGTCTGGTTTGCAAAGTTGGCCCTTTTGATTCCATCTCCAGAGTTAGCCGAATTGCTCTATTGGCAGTTGCGCTGTCAAATCGGACTTATTCAAGAGGCGAAGATAGATCAGCTTTTGTTTCGTTTGCAACAGGATTATCAAGAGAGTCCCTGGACCGCTTCGGCCCGGACTGCGGTGAAAGATTTCAGATGGCAGCAGGAGAATCGCTCATTAAAATAGTTCTCTGGGATAGTGACGCGCAATTTACGGGCGCCCTTTCGCAACTCCTTGTCGAGGCCGGATTGCAGGTGATTGCAACTCCGCTTCCGGTTGATGTCGACCAGATTTTGGCGGCCCAAACTCAGCCGGATCTGTTGCTGGGAGAGCTGGATTGTGATTTTCAGAGCGAGAGCCTGATGTTCTATTTACGCCGCACTTATCCCGAATTGGCGATTTTGCCGGTTGTTGCCCGGCCGACGGTTGATGGTGCCGTGAGTGCTATTCGCGCCGGAGCGATTGATTATCTCTTGAAAAAAAGCTTCTCGCTGGAGGAACTCTGCGCAAAAATTGTCGGGATTGTCAGTAGTCGAGAACTCTCTTTAGAAAAAAAAGTTTCCGGGAAAGCGGTTTCTGAACGAGATGCTTCTGAGCGAAATATTATGGGGGAGATGCTTTTTCGCGATCCGCGTATGGTTAGAATGATGCGTCTCGCACAAAAGGCTGCCGCCTCCCGGGCGACTGTTTTGATTCAGGGTGAAAGTGGCACCGGCAAAGAGCTTCTGGCCCGTTTTATCCGGCGTCATAGTCAGCGGGCGGCAAAGCCTTTTGTTGCCATTAATTGTGCGGCCTTGCCCGAGAATCTTCTTGAGAGTGAACTTTTTGGTTTTGAAAAAGGGGCTTTTACCGGGGCTCTGCAGCGTAAAATCGGCAAGTTTGAACAGGCTGATGGGGGGACTCTGCTGCTTGATGAACTTGGCGAAATGGCACTTTCTTTGCAAAGTAAACTTCTGCGGGTCATCCAGGAGGGTGAGGTTGATCGTCTCGGCGGGCGTCAGCCGGTACCGGTCGATGTGCGGATTATCGCGACTACTAACCGGGATCTGGAAGCGGAGGTCGAGGCGGGTAAATTTCGTCAGGATCTCTATTTTCGACTCAATGTTATCCCTTTAACCATCCCCCCCTTGCGTGATCGTCCTCAGGATATAGGGCTTTTACTGGAACAGTTTATCACGCAATACAGTCAACTCAATAATCGCTCTTTTCAGGGTTTGTCAGAGTCGGCGCAGCGTTTTCTTTTAAGTCACAACTATCCCGGCAATGTTCGTGAGTTAGAGAATATGATTGAACGGGCCGTCGTTTTGGCGGACGGCCCCCGCCTCGAACTTGAAGATTTTTTTATCGATCCCGATAAAATGCCGGATCCCGAGACGCTGCCGCCGCTTTCCCCGGAATCAGCTTCGGGCCTTGGTCAGCCGGCGGCAGCGGTTGACGACCCTCTTGAAAATCTCCCTCTGCCCGCAGGAACCACGCTGGCGGAGGTTGAACGTTATATGATCTACAAAACTTTGCGTGCAGTTGATTCAAATCGCACGCATGCGGCCGCCCAGCTCGGTATCAGTATCAGAACCTTGAGAAATAAGTTAAAAGAGTACCGGGAGAAATATGGCGATTCGGGAGAGAATCAGTAAACGTAACTATTATTAGGAGGAAAAGTCATGTCGCTAAGAGTTAAATATTGTTTTCGTGTGATCTTAAGTCTTATTGTAATTATCTCTTTACAGTCCTTGGTTTTTGCCGGATCCCGAGAGGCTGTCAAATGGTCGGATCTGGATGATCATTTAGCTGAAAAAGCGGTCGTTATAGAGTCGATGCCGGTTATTGATTGTCCGATCGGTATCGATTGTGACTCGGCTGAACATCTGGTTTGTCAGGTGATTGAGAATACCTTCTATAAATGGAAAGAGTATGAGTTCTTTATGGCGGCGGGAGAGACTCGCTTGGCGATTGAGATGATTAAACCGGAGGCCCGATTATTAAGTTCTGATGAGGCTCAGGTGTTGCTTAATGGTTCGAAATTGTGGGAGCGTCAGGCGGTCGACATCTCCAGCACGATGACAATTCGCCAAGCACCGCTTACGCCTCCCAAGGTTAAACAACCTGTGTATAACGGTTCCGCTTTTTCGAGACTCGGAGAAGTGCCTGATGAACGGAGTTGTGAGATTGATAGTGACGTTCTTTCCTCAAACTCTAGTAGTGAAAAGTATTCCGTGATGCCTCTCTTATTGCAACGTGAATCTGTTCATGCTACTGATGACCGGGTTAGGGTTAATAGTGGTTATTATATTGACCAATATCCCTGGAAAACCATTTGTTATCTTGATTATCTGGTTAATGGCGAAAGTTATAGAGGGTCAGGAGTTTTGATTTCTCCATATTGTGTGCTGACTTGCGGGCACAATCTTTGGGATCAGGCTCTCAGAATGGGGAGCACTTCAATGAAGGTGACTCCGGCTCAGCACCAGGATTCTCAGGGAGGGAGTATCCATGAAGAATTCGGAACGCTTAGTGGCTCAATTCTTGAGACTAATTCTATTTATCTGGACAATGAAGGTGAATGGGAATACGATTACGGTGTGGTTAAACTTGGTCAAAGTTTCCCCGGGATAGGATCAACATTCATACCGATTGAGTATGACATTCGTCCTGCCGTCGGATCTGCAGTTCATCTTGCCGGTTATCCTGGTGTAGTGCAAAATGAAACCAACAGCTATGACATGTGGTATGATTACGATAGAGTAGTCGGTTATGATGGTAAAGACGACCGGGTTCTTCTGCATATGGTTGATGCTTCCGGTGGGCAGAGTGGTTCGCCAGTCTGGAGTTTAAATAGTGTTGCTAGGAGTCGTCGTTTAGTGGCTATCCATGTTTATGGTTATCAAGAGAACGGTGCTTGCCGTATAGTCTCGGCCATGGAGGATAATATCTCCGCGTGGATGGAGTATGAGCCGGTTGCGCCAAGCTATACTCATTTCAGCTATGTTCCCTACTTTTTCACGAATGTTAATTGTTGGACCGGTTTGGCTTTGGCGAATTACAATAATGTAAGCAATGATGT
>JAGGWR010000044.1 GCA_021163445.1 Candidatus Tharpella aukensis | reverse complement strand
GTTTTATCAATGGATTGAATGCGAGTCAGGCCCACTATTGTGCTTTACGTTTAGGTTTTGATGAAAATGCCGGACAGCGTTTTGTCGCTCTCCGGCGGCGCGGGATTGAGGCTGCGGGCGAACTTGGTCGTATATGCCAAGAGGGCAAAGTCTATCGCAACTCCGAAATTTACGCCTGGCTCTTCGACCTGCCGCTTGAGATTCTGCTCTATATTATGGCAGGTCATGAGAACCAGGAAGTCAAAAAAGCACTTTCCAGTTATCTTACCCGACTCCAGTTTATTGAGATCGAGATTAACGGTAACGATCTGATTGCGTCCGGTCTGACCCCCGGCCCTCAATTTAAGAGAATTTTTGAGCAAGTCAAAGACGCTCGTCTTGACGGTGAGGTCAATAACCGGCGAGAAGAGTTGGCTCTGGTGGCTAGGTTGTATCGACAAAATTTGTGTTGATTTGTGTTTATGCTGGCCTCTTTAAGTTAAAAGCGGTTAAGTTGTTATTTTGGCTTCGCCCGGCTTCGAGGGGGACACAGCTCAGATCGGCATAAAGGCTTGGCAGCCGCCGCCTGGAGGTATGTCCCCGTATCGGGATAGTTTGAGAACTACATTACGCTGAATAGTTACATGAAAGCAACATGTTTGGTTGCGGCTACGTGTCGGGTTAGGTGTTTACAAAATATGCATAAGAAAAATCTTTTGATCTATACCGGTTCCTTGCTGGTTGGCTGGTGTGCTCTTGGTCTCTTGTTGCAAGGTTGGCAGAATTTGTCGATTTTGTTGCTTTGGGGTGGCGGTTTGTTACTTATCGCCGGTAATCATTGGCGCTGCTTTCGTTGTGCCGTATCCTGTATTGATCTTGATCAGGAGTTACAGCGTACCCGGGAGCGCTGCCGCGAAGCTGAGCGTTCCTGGGAGACCACGTTTGATGCGGTGGCCGGGCCGATTACTTTGTTGGGGTCTGGTTTCTCAATTCTGAAAGCTAATCGGGCGGCCGCCGCTTTGGCGGATAAAGAGTCTGATGAGATTGTCGGTCTGCACTGTTATGATCTGTTTGGGGAGAAAGAGCCTTGTGCCGACTGTCCGGTGCCCCGGGTGCTGGCTGATGGTATAGCCCTAAGTGCTGAGATCATGCATGCGCAAATGGGGCGCACTTTTATTGTTTCAGTCTCACCGATTTTCGACCCGCAGGGGAAAATTGTCGCCTTGACCCATTTTTGTCTCGATATCAGTGAGCAGAAAAAACTTTCTGAACAGTATCAACAGGCTCAGAAGATGGAGGCAGTTGGTCGTCTGGCCGGTGGAGTGGCGCACGATTTCAATAATCTTCTGACGATTATCAACGGTTATAGCGAGATGGCTTTGATGAAGTTGAAAGAGCCCAGTCCGCTGCGCCGTCAACTGCATGAGATTCATCAGGCCGGGCAGCGGGCCGCTAATCTGACCCGCCAGCTTCTGGCTTTTAGTCGCAAACAGGTGGTTCGGCCGGTTGTCTTGCAGCTTAATGACAAGGTTCTGGAGATGGATAAAATGCTCAAGCGCCTGATCGGAGAAGATATTGTTTTGACCACCAAGCTTGAGGAAGAGTTGTCGCTGATCCTGGCTGATCCCGGCCAGGTCGAGCAGATTATTATAAATCTTGTGGTCAACGCCGCCGATGCCGTTAAAGAGGATGGGAGGGCGGCTGGTATCGGTCGGATTGATGTCAGTACCGCCAAAATCAGGCTTGAAAAAAGACCTTTGGCCTGTTGGGGCGAATTTGTCGTCGGCTCATATATCTCTTTACAGGTGAAAGATAGTGGGCCGGGGATTGCCAAAGAGTTTTTTGAACATATCTTTGAGCCTTTCTTTACAACCAAGGCCCAGGGTAAGGGCACGGGGCTTGGTCTTTCGACCGTCTATGGTATTGTCGAGCAGAACCACGGTCTGATCAAAGTCGAAAATACCCTGGAGGGGGCCCTCTTTACGATCTACTGGCCCCAGCTTAAGACGGCGAATGAAGATTTGCTGGTCGCACCGAAGAGTGAACAAAAACTGACAACTGGTAAGGGTTCTCTTTTAGTGGTAGAGGATGAAGACGTTTTGCGTAAAGTCGCGGTCGAAGCTCTTGATTTGGTTGGTTACCAGGTTCTGGGAGCGGCCAGCGGTGAAGAGGCCTTGGCCTTGCTTGATGATTTACCGGTGCTCCCTGATCTGGTTTTTACCGATATTATCATGCCCGGGATCAATGGTCTTGAGATGGTTGATAAAATCATGGATCGTTATCCCAAGATCAAAATCCTCTACACCTCCGGTTACACCGATCGGGATGAACTCAAAAGGATAGACCCGGTTCTGCTGCTCGACAAACCCTATACGATGCAGCAATTGACCGCCCGGATTGCTGAGTTATTGAATAATTGAATAATTGAATAATTTCTGGAGTTTGCTTGATGGAAAAACAAATATTTTCGACCGGGAATCATAAACTTTTGTTATATTATGCCATGGGGGCTGCTTTGGTTTGGACCTTAGTACTTCTCGGTCTGGGCTTGTTCTATTGCCTGGATCATCTTCATCATGTTAGATTTCACACCATTGAACAGGCCCGTGGTGCACTTAATAAAGATATTGTTTTTCGTCGTTGGGCTGTCGGTCATGGTGGTGTCTATGTTTCGCCGACGGCCGAGACTCCGCCAAATCCCTATCTCTCCCATCTGTCTCGGCGCGATCTTACGACTAGCGACGGCCAACCTTTGACCTTGATTAATCCCGCCTATATGATGCGCCAGATTAATGAATGTGGCCTGCAGCAGTTTGATCTCCGTAGTCATATTACCAGTCTTAAACCTTTGCGTCCGGAAAACCTCCCTGACGCTTGGGAAAAACAGACTCTTGAACGATTTAGTGATGGTGTTAACGAAGTGGTTGAGGAGGTTTTGATTGAGGGGCGGCCTTTTATGCGTTTAATGAAACCGGTTTTTATTGAAGAGCGCTGTCTAAAATGTCATGCTGTCCAAGGTTATAAGGTTGGTGAATTGCGTGGTGGAACCAGTGTTTCGATCGATATGACGCCTTTTCTGGCACTTCATCAGCTACATATGTACAAAATTTTAAGTATATATCTTTTTTTGTGGTTGGCCGGGTTGCTGACCATATTCTTCTCCTTTCGGCATAACCAAAAACGCCTTGTAAAGAGCGCCAAGAGTGAAATGAAGATGAACTTATTGCGCCGCCGTTACGAAAATATCTTGGTTGCGGCCGGGGAGGGGATTCTCGGTCTGGATCGGGACTGTCTGTATGATTTTGCCAATCCGGCGGCGGAGAAGATGCTCGGTTACTCTAAAGATGAACTTTTTGGTTTACCCAGTCATCAGACCTGGCACGCCTTTGAGGCCGAGGCTTTACCCTGTTCGTTGGGAGAATGTCCCATTTGCCAGGCGATGTTAGATAGTAAAGAAGTGAAAATTTTTCGTGATCAGTTTATGCGCAAGGACGGCAGTTTTTTTCCGGTCGAGATCAGCGTTTCGCCAATTGTCGAAAAAGGGGAAGTGCAGGGGGCTATGGTTGTTTTTAAGGATATTTCGGAGAGGCTTGCGGCGGAGATCCAAGCTCACGAACTTCAGGAGCAACTTATCCAAGCCCAGAAGTTGGAGGCGGTCGGTACCCTGGCCAGCGGTGTGGCCCATGATTTTAATAATCTTTTAACGGTTATTAACAGTTTTAGTGAAGTTTTGATCGACGAGTGCGATAAAGATTCTCCGATTCGCTCAGATCTGGTCGAGATTAATAATGCGGGCTGCCGGGCCGCTGATCTGACGCGTCAGCTATTGGCTTTCAGCCGCCGCCAGATAATTCAGCCCCGAAAAATTTGTTTGCGGGAATTGATTGAAAATCTGATGAAGATGATGCAGCGGCTATTGAGTGAGGATATCGATCTGAAATTCGATCTGCCTGATTTAGACACTGTCGTCCAGATTAAAGCTGATCCAGGTCAGGTAGAGCAGGTGATTATCAATCTTTTGGTTAATTCTCGTGATGCCTTAAAGCAGAGTGAAAGCGCCGCAAAAGACAAAGGAATCACGTTACGGTTGACCGAGGTTGAGCTTGATGATAATTTTGTTGCTACCCATGAAGGCAGCCGACCCGGTCGTCAGGCCTTGATTGAGATCAGAGATAATGGCTGCGGTATGAGCCGTGAATCTCAACAACGCTGCTTTGACCCCTTCTATACGACTAAAGAACTGGGCCAAGGTACGGGTCTCGGTCTCTCCACGGTTTACGGTATAGTCCAACAGAATGATGCTTATATTACCATCTCCAGCAAACTTGAGCAGGGGACGACGATTCAGATCTATTGGCCGTTGGCTCAAGCCGGGGTTGCCGATGTTGAACCTGAAATTAGAGCGACCGGAAAAGATCTTTCACAAAGCAGAGGGGCGACTATTCTCTTGGTCGAAGATGATGAGAAAATTCGTAAAATTGCCGGTAGTCGTCTGCTTAAGGCGGGTTTCCAAGTGATTATTGCTGTTGATGGTCAAGATGCCTTGAGCAAAGTCGAAGCGTTGGGAAAGGCACCGGATCTTCTGTTTACCGATATGGTGATGCCGAGAATGGGAGGCTCCGAGCTTGGGTCTCAGCTAAGAGAGCACTATCTCGGTTTGCCGGTTCTCTATGTCTCCGGTTATACAGATAATTCAGCCATCAAGGAACTTGGTGAAAACGAAGCTTTTTTGCAAAAACCCTATACCATTAAATCCTTGTTGGCAGCTATTGAGAAGTTGCTTAATGCCTAATCCGGCGTAGCCGGAAGCAATTTTTTAACCACGGATTACACTGATAACACGGATACCCCAAAAGAACTTCGGTTTTATCCGTGCCCATCCGTGTAATCCGTGGTCAAACTGAGAACTGGTAACCAGATGCGCGAAACTTTTTCCTGTCCTAACTGTAACTATCAACAGACTCGGTATCATAACCCGGTGCCAACCGTTGATATCTTGATCTCCTATGCTGGCGGCATTGTTCTGATTGAACGCCTTAATCCGCCGCCGGGCTGGGCTCTGCCCGGTGGTTTTGTTGATTATGGTGAAAGCCTGGAAGCCGCCGCCGTTCGTGAGGCCCGCGAAGAGACCGGCCTTGTGGTTGAGTTGACCGGCCAGTTTCATACCTATTCGGATCCGGCCCGCGATCCGCGACAGCATACTATCTCAACTGTTTTTACCGGCATCGGCAGAGGCAAACTGCAAGCTGGCGATGACGCCGGGAAGGCGGCCGTTTACCAGCAAGACAATTTGCCGGAAAATATCGCTTTTGATCATCGGCAGATTCTTAAGGATTATTTTTTATCACTTTAACTATTTGATTTTCACCATAAAGATGTAGCAAGTGGCGGCGAACATCGCTTCGCCCTCACTAACGGGGTCACATCTTGACAATTGGCGGGTTAACATTATGTTTTTACGCGAACTCCAAAGGCCGCCAAATGTCCAGAAATGACCCCAGCCGAGACAGAGTGGAGTTTGACGTAGCACCTGAATAGTTACCTGTAAAGTAACTATTCAGCGTAATGTAGTCTTCAAACTATCTCGATGCGGGGACATACCTCCAGGCGGCGGCTGCCAAGCCTTTATGCCGCTCTGAGTTGTGTCCCCCGAAGCCTGCGAAGCAATGTTCACACCATTTGCTGTGGCTTTAAGGTAATCATTATGCGCAAACTAATTATCCAAGCCTCATTTTTCGTTTTGTTTTTTTTCCCCTTCTTTTTTTCACCCTCTCTGGTGCTTGCAACTGAGGTTAAGAAAGATCAATCTTTGTCCCGCTGTACGGCCCGGGCGGCGGTGCAAACGACGGTTTTGCGCGGCTATACTCGGGCTCGATGGCGGCGTTTTTTGACCTGTGAAGAGCCGGGGCGCTGTCTTGAGGTGCGAGCTGAAATGGGTGATCTGATTGGCTCGGACGGCCTTTTTGCCCAGATCGATACGACCTTTATCGATCTTGAGCTGGAAGCTAACCGGGCTGCGGCGGCGCGTCTTGAAAATCAGATGGCCTATTGGCATCGAGAGGTTAAGCGCTACCGTAAATTAAGTGGTCAGAAAGCGGTTTCTGAGACTCGGGTTCAGGAACTTGAATTAAAATATGATCAAGCCCGACTTACCTTGGCTGAATTAGAGGTCAAGACGGCACTTCTTAAAGAGCGTCGTCGCCGCTGTCAAATTAAGGCTCCGGCCGGTTGGCATCTTTTGCTACGTAAGGTTGAGCCGGGTGAGTGGTTGACGATGGGGCGGATTGTTGGTCAGGTCGGTGATTATCGAACCCTGCGGGTGCCTTTCTCGTTAACTATGGCACAATATGAGTGGTTGAAAAGAGAGCAAGAGGCACTTTCTCTGGTTTTGCCTGCCGTGGTTAGCGGCCAACCGTCATTAAAGGTTCCGGCCCGTTTGCTTCATCTCTCTCCGGCTTTTGACCAAAAGACCAGAAAAATCCAGGTTGAGTTGGAGATCAGAGAAGGTCTGCCCGAGATGCGGGGTGGCCTCATGCTTGAGTTGTCCATCAATTTGCCGGAAGCCGGTTTCGTAGTTGAAGTTCCGCCAACTGCAGTGATTGAGCGTTACGGCGCTTTCTGGCTGGTTCGTGAAAATGGCGAAGAGGTAAAGGTCGTCAAACTTGGCCAGGCCGCCAATGGCGATCTCAGGGTTGTTGGTGAAAATGTAAAGAATGGCGATCGTTTTCGCTGCCGCTAGGAGTAGGTGTTTCGCTTATAAAAACACTCTATAATTGATATCGAGAACCTTGGCCAGTTTTTTAGCGGTCATTTTACCTATAGGTCGTTTGCTGTTCTCCATCTCGGAAATATGACGGCGTGGAATGCCGGTAAGTCTGGAAAGCGCTTCTTGAGTAAGGTTTTTTTTGTTTCGGGCTCCAGCTAGACAGGTGCCTGGTTCATTTGTGATAAATTCGGGAAAAGCGTGACGCCAAGGTACTGAGTCTGAGTTTGCAATGGTATTAAAACCCAAAGCCTTCAACGCACTGACAGCTTCACGTTGCTTTTTTTGGGGGCCTTCAAATTGCAATATTATGTTGTCAGTAGGGTGCTTTTTCGTGTGTTCCAACATAAACAACCTCCACTAATTTAATTTTTTTATCGAGTTCTTCCCAAACTACAACATAAGTTGGTTGGCCTTTTTTAATATGGCAATGATGGCGGTTTGCATTGAGTTTATTGTAGTTTGCCCAATTTCCACGAACCGGCCCGGAAACTTCAATTTCTTTCATTAAAAGAAAAAGTTGCTTTTTTACCAGTTTAGGCAGTTTGGTTAGACCTTTTAAGACCTTGTGTGATATGTTTACCTCCCATCTCATAGATACTATTGTACTAATTATTGGTGCAATAAGCAAGAGCTAAATGGTCTCGTATTAAATATGATAGTGAGTTAATTATTTTTCTATGCGTCGATTAATTGAATTTTTTCTTAACCAGAAAGTGCTGGTCAACCTGCTCTTTCTCCTGCTCATGGTGGTCGGCGGAGTTGCTCTTTTAGAGCTGCCGGTGGAGCGTTATCCTAATGTTAATATGGGTAAGGTGATGATCACCACGTTTTTGCCGGGGGCTTCGCCCAAAGATGTCGAAGCTCTGGTGACCCGAGAAATCGAGGAGTCGCTTGATGATCTGGAGGAGGTTGAGTTTATTAAGTCGACCTCTTATCGGGGACGTTCGAGTCTGATCGTCAAATTTGTTGATGATACCGACTATGATGAACTCTACAAAGAGTTGCGTTTGAAAGTTTTAGGCTCCATGTCGAATCTGCCGTCGGGGATTGAACCGCCACTCTTTAAAAAGGTCGATGTCAGTTATTGGCTGCCGGTGGTTACGGTTAATTTAGTGGGTAATCGCGATAACCACTCTTTGACCTTGATGGCTGAGGAGATGAAACTTTTTTTGAAACGGATTGCCGGGGTTGAAAATGTTGAAATCACCGGTGAATTTGTCCGTGAATTTCATATCTTTATCGATCCGGTGCGGCTTGAAATTCTCGGTTTGACTTTCGAGGATGTCGCCGCTGCTATAAAAGGGGCGAACCTCTCTCTAC
>JAGGWR010000090.1 GCA_021163445.1 Candidatus Tharpella aukensis | reverse complement strand
GGTAATGTGAGCCAACATCGACGTCAGATCAAATCGTGCTATCAGGATATATCAGTACTCCCATACCATAAATAATACATAGTCAGCAACACCTATTTAACGGCTCGCTTTTTCAGTCAAGCCGGAGGTGCCGAAGCGGCGTTGGAGTTCGGTTTTTATAGCTGAGGGGGGAATGTTTTGTTCGGCCATTAAGACCAGGAGGTGGAAGGTTAAATCGGCAAGTTCGTGGATAAGGGCAGGTGGGTTCGGGTTTTTGGCGGCCAGGAGAACTTCACAGGACTCTTCACCGACCTTTTTTAAGACCTGATCGGTGCCTTTTTGCAGTAGAGAAGAGACGTAAGAGTCCTGGCGAGGATGATCGCGGCGTTCGCAGATCACTTTATAGAGTTCGTCGATTATCTGATCTGTAGATTCATTGCTCATAATTTATTACAAATGGCGCGAACGTTGCTGCGCCCACTTCGAAAGGGGACAGAGCTCAGCTCGTCACGGGCTGAAGCCCGGCCTGGAGGTCTGTCCCCGATTTGAGATAGTTTGAAGACGGCACCCAAATGGTTACCATAGATCAATCGCGAACCCGCACTCCGCGCTCGCGGAGATAATCTTTGGTTTCGCCGATTGTGTATTCACGATAGTGAAAGATAGACGCAGCCAGAGCGGCGCTGGCAGCACCTTTAGTCAGGCCTTCATAGATATGATCGAGGTTGCCGACGCCGCCGGAGGCGATAACCGGAACTTCGACCGCATCGACGATAGTTTTAGTCAGTTCAAGATCAAAACCATCCTTGGTGCCGTCTCGATCCATACTCGTTAAAAGGATCTCTCCGGCCCCGTACTCAACCATACGCCGGGCCCATTCGACGACATCGAGACCGGTCGGTTCGCGACCGCCATAGATAAAAACCTCCCATCCGTCGCCCGAGGTTCGGGCCTTGGCATCGATGGCAACCACCGTACATTGACTGCCAAAACGGTAGGCCGCCTCTTTAACAAATTCGGGGCGATGCACAGCTGCCGTATTGATTGAGACTTTGTCGGCCCCGGCATTGAGCAGGGCTCTGATATCTTCAAGTTTTCTGACCCCGCCGCCGACCGTCAACGGAATAAAGACCTGTTCGGCGGTGCGGGCGACAACATCGAGGATAATTGAGCGCCGGTCGGAGGATGCGGTTATATCGAGAAAAGTGAGTTCATCAGCTCCCTGTTCATCATAGATGGCGGCAACTTCAACCGGATCACCGGCATCCCTTAAACCAACAAAATTAACCCCTTTGACGACCCGACCATCCTTGACATCAAGACAGGGAATAATTCTTTTGGCTAACATTGCGAGTCACCATCAGCATTTTTCCGGGCATCGGCATCAGCCAGGCTTTGGGCGGTGCTAAGATCAAGCGTACCTTCATAGAGAGCGCGACCGGTAATCGCGGCGGTTACTCCACATTTTTCGAGCGGCAAGAGACCTTTGACATCGGCGATGGTCGCAATCCCTCCGGAAGCGATCACCGGAATCGAAATGGCTTCGGCCAGAGCTTTGGTCTCTTCAAGATTGACGCCGGTCTGCATCCCGTCGCGTAAAATATCGGTATAGATTATCGCCGCGACCCCGCAATCTTCAAAACCTCGGGCCAGATCAAGCGCCTGCACCCGTGTTTCCGCAGCCCAGCCTCGAGTCGCAACCAGACCTTTACGAGCATCGATCCCGACACAGATACGACCCGGAAAAGTTTTTGCCGCAATCCGCACCAACTCAGGGTTTTCAACCGCCACGGTTCCTAAGATGGCTCGATCAAGACCGAGATCAAGGTAGGCGCTGATCGTTTCAAGATCACGTATTCCACCCCCCAACTGACAAGGGATATCAAGAGCCGCAACAATTTTTTTGATAATCTCACGATTAATCGGCTCCCCGGCAAAGGCACCGTTAAGGTCAACCAGGTGCAGATACCGGGCACCTTGTTTTTGCCAGTTCAGAGCCATCTCAACCGGGTCATTGGAAAAAAGCGTATCATCTTCCATCCTCCCCTGTTTGAGGCGCACACAGTTGCCATCTTTTAAATCAATTGCCGGAATAATAATCATTTTTATGGTGCTCCTGCTGCTCCCTTAAGACCGGGAAACTGCTCAACTAACTCGGCAATGCCGATATCGGCAAACTCTCTGGCCGTCAGCCACTTGCCCCCGCCGCGCATGAAATTTCTTAAGTTGGTAATATCGTCACTTAAAGATTTTTGGGTCTGATCAAAAACCGCGTACCAGACCTTGCGCCCGCTCCGGGCATCGACCACGGTAATCTCGAAATAGACCGAGGCGGGTTGGCGCACCGACATAGGCCCGCCAATCCGCTCCTTATAACGGTTAATGACGCCAAAAACAAGAACATCAACCCCCAAACGACGGCCAATTTCGGTCATCGGCACCTGGCCGAGCATCGGCAGCACACGAGATGCCGCCTGCGGCTCAACCACCTCATATTTCCCATAGATGGCGATCTCTCGCGCCAACGACTGAGCCAGATCAAAACCGATGCCACTGCTGATCTGATCGCAGACAATCTGCCCGCCTACCGGCCGACAGGAGGGGTAAGATTCGACACAAGTCCGGCAATTGGTGACATTGAAAGGCAGAACCGCAACCCGGTAAAACTGAGGAATCGCCTCAAG
>JAGGWR010000197.1 GCA_021163445.1 Candidatus Tharpella aukensis | reverse complement strand
TGGCTTCCAGGGCTTTTGGGTTGCCACGCAGATACCAAATTATAACATCGGTATCAATTAGCATGGAATCTTCCTTTTCTTATATTTCTTACATAATTTTCTACGTCTTCAGTTTGTTTGTTATCGTCCCAGATGCCAAATAATTCATTTGGTATGATATCTTCTGTTTTATCTTCAACTATTGGTACTAATTTAGCACAAGGTTTCCCTCGATATGTTATTATAACTTCTTCCCCTCTTTTTACAGTGTTTAATAGTTCTGTAGAATGGAATCTGAGATCTTTTGCTGTTGCTTGCATCTTGAACCTCATTTTTAAGCTAAGTTTATATTTTAGAATGTAATGTTTGTGGCTTTGGAAGTCAAGTTTTGATTATTTTTAACAGAGAAAAAACAGGAAAATAGGGGGTGGCAGACCCCGGTTTTCGTTCCAACAGAAGTGGAGGTTTGGCACTTTTAATTAAGTATGGTGTCGTCGGAATAACTTGTCCCCGAAATAACTGCGGAGCTTGACCTTTTTGCTTTCTTAGTCTGACCCTTTTGCTTCTATGTTGCTTTCTTCTATTAACTCAAAGATTTTTTTTGATTCTATGTGCATTTGCTCTTTAAACTTACCGTAGTTTGAGAAATGTAAATGTTTGTATATTGTTTTATTGGAAAATTCTACTAGAACAGTTAATGCATCATCAAAAGGTTTGGTTTTTAATGGAAGCCAAGGGAAACATTTTGATTGTTTCATCAACTTAATTACACCGGCTGATAAAAATACGTACTTAGAATCACCATCAACTATCCATTTGTTAACTGTCAATAGGTGATTAATATTCAAATCCTCAACAGACAGACGGCTTCGACCTGTTGTGGGAGTATGAAGCAATTCAATAAACGATACGAGATTTGCATGTTCCGATGTGAAGCCTATTTGGGCAAAGTTTTCATGGTATAGCTTCCCACTACCATTGTATCCTGAAAGTAAAAAAGGATGGTGCACGTCATGTTTCTCCCAGAACATGACGCCATTCTCGTGATATTCAATAATTTCCTTAAAAGTTGATTTTGTTTCTATTTCATGATCATAATTGGCATCTAGGCCGACAAATAAAAATTTTGCAATATCAGGCGAAACCCCTTGATATGGTTTTTTTTCAAATGTTTCTACTAAAAATTTGCTCTTATGCTCTATGATCATTTTTTTCTCGAGGCTAACGATTTATTTAAATAGATAAAATCTGTATATTAACTCTATATATCATTTCTTGTAGCACTCTATATCAGCATCTAATACAGCCTTAAGGGGGGTATGCTGAAATTATGAATCGATGGCAGATAAAGAAAGAACGTGGACGGAGTTATTTTTTGGTTTTACAGGTCGTCCTAGCCCTATAAGCTCAATTTGCAGACTACTTTTTTCAATAGCTTCATCAGTGAGATTTTTGTCTCTGGTAAGTTGTCCCCGTTGTTCCTTTATGAATAAAGACAGACAATTTCAATTTGATTAGCTAGGGTCGCCGTTTTATGTGTCATAATGACTGTATTTTCACAAGTACTATTTTAAACAGGCAGATAAAATTACGATTTATGAAGGTTTGACTGTCATCTGATAATTCTTGAGTTTCTCGTGAATTTTTTTACTTTTAAAATCTATTTTTTTCTTGGAAAACTTTTTTCAGTATGTTAGTCCATTTCTCACTTTTTTAAACCACTCCTTTTACGGTCATTAATTCAATGTCTGAAGCCGATTTTGTCCATCTCCATTTACATACTATGTATAGCCTTCTTGATGGGGCGATACGGGTTCCCGACCTCATGAAAAAAGCTTGTGATTACGGGATGAAAGCTGTCGCCCTGACCGATCATGGGAATATGTTCGGGGCGGTTGATTTTTTTCAGCAAGCTAAAAAAAAGGGCCTGAAGCCGATTATCGGTTGTGAAGTCTATGTTGCTCCTCAGGGTCGTTTTGTCAAAAATAAGAGGAGTGATGCCGAGTGGGATAACGCCCATCATCTGGTGCTTTTGGCGATGAATGAGCAGGGTTATAAAAACCTCTGCCAACTGGTGACGAAGGGCTATCTCGAAGGTTTTTACTATAAACCGAGGATTGATAAAGAGTTATTGACTGAGCATCATCAAGGTTTGATCGCTTTAAGTGCTTGTCTTGGGGGAGTTATCGCATCTCCCTTGCGCCGTCAGGATCGGGTTACAGCGGCGGCTGAAGTTGAGTTTTACCGTGATCTTTTTGATGATCGCCGATTTTTTCTTGAGATTCAAGAGAACGGTTTGGCTGAGCAGGCGGAGGTTAACCGCCAGATAATTGAGCTTGCCCAGGAGTATTCTGTACCTTTGGTGGCGACCAATGATTGTCACTTTTTAAATCGCGAAGATGCTCATGCTCATGAGGTTTTGCTCTGTGTTCAGACGGGCAAGAATATGGATGATCCCAAAAGGATGCGTTATCCCGAGGAGCTCTATTTTAAATCCTCGGAGGAGATGGCGGAAGCTTTTGTTGATTATCCGGAAGCGATATCGAATACGGTCGAGATCGCCGATCGTTGTAATTTTGAATTTGAATTTCGTAACTATCAGCCGCCTAATTTTGTTCCGCCTGAGGGTAAAACGCTCAATGAGTTTTTGATTGAGGAGTGCCGGGACGGTTTAGCCAAAATATGGCCGCGGATCGAAGCCTACTATGACGGCAACTTTACGCCTGAGTTACAAGAGAGCTATCGTCAGCGCCTGGAGCGGGAGATTGGCATTATCTGCGATATGGGTTTTGCCGGCTATTTTCTTATCGTGGCCGATTTTGTCAATTTTGCGCGGCAGAAAAAAATTCCGGTCGGCCCGGGACGCGGTTCCGCCGCCGGATCACTGGTCGCCTACGCCCTGCGGATTACCGATATTGATCCTTTACCTTACGGCCTTCTTTTTGAGCGTTTTCTTAATCCGGAACGGGTTTCGATGCCGGATATTGATATGGATTTTTGTATCCATGGCCGCGATCAGGTGATCAAGTATGTGACCAATAAATATGGTGAGGATCGAGTTTCTCAGATTATTACTTTTGGTCGAATGCAGGCTAAAGGGGTGATTCGGGATGTGGGACGGGCTCTGCATATGCCTTTTTCCGAAGTCGGTAAAATTGCCAAGCTGGTGCCCAATGAACAGAAGATGACGTTAGAAATCGCTGAAAAGTTGGAACCCGAATTTGCCAAATTGCGCCAAGGTAATGCCCTCGAAAGGGAGCTGATTGAGGTCGCTCACTCGCTTGAAGGTTTAAACCGGCACGCTTCGGTGCATGCCGCCGGGGTGGTGGTGACTGATCAGCCTTTGGTTGATTATCTACCGCTTTATAAGGGCGCCAAAGATACTGATGTTGTCGTAACTCAGTACGATATGGTTTTTGTTGAAGAGTTGGGACTGATTAAATTTGATTTTCTCGGCTTAAAAACCCTGACCGTCATCGACAACGCTTTAAAGATAATTAATCGAAATTGCAAAAAAGAGGAAGACCTTTTTGATGTTAGTACGATTCCATTAGATGATCCGGCAACCTACGCACTGCTCTCTTCCGGGGCCGCTGTTGGGGTGTTTCAGCTTGAAAGCAGTGGGATGCAGGATCTTCTGGTCAAACTTAAACCGGGCTGTTTTGAAGATATTATTGCCTTGGTTGCCCTCTATCGTCCCGGGCCGATTGAGAGCGGTATGATCGATGATTTTATCGCCTGTAAGCATGGTCGTCAGAAAGTTGAATATCTGTTGCCTGAATTAGAGTCGATTCTGCAAGAAACCTACGGGGTTATCGTTTATCAGGAACAGGTTATGCAAATCGCGCAGAAGCTGGCGCGTTACTCCTTGGGCCAAGCCGATATTTTGCGTAAGGCGATGGGTAAAAAGAACGCTGAGGTGATGGCAGCCCAGCGTGATAGTTTTTTGGCCGGGGCCCGGGAAAACCAGGTCAACAGTCAAAAAGCCGAAGAGATTTTTGATCTCATGGCCCAGTTTGCGGAATATGGTTTTAATAAATCACACTCTGCCGCTTACGGTTATGTCTCATATCAGACGGCTTACCTGAAAACCCATTATCCGGTCGAGTTTATGGCCGGATTGCTGATGGAGGATATGAATGATACCGACAAGGTGATCAAGAATATTGCTGAATGTCGGAGGATGGGAATTAAAGTGTTGCCGCCGGATATTAACGTTAGCGAGCGCTCCTTTACGGTGGTCGGTCAAGATATTCGTTTTGGTCTGGCGGCGGTTAAGAATGTCGGGGGTAAGGCGGCGGATGAAATTATCCGGGTACGTGAGGTTGAAGGAGAGTATAAATCTCTTTTTGATCTCTGTTGTAGACTTGATCTTTCCAAGGTTAATCGTCGGGTTCTGGAGAGCCTGATAAAATCGGGGGCTTTTGATAATGAGGGGGTGGCTCGTTCTCGACTCTTTGCGGCTATTGATATGGCGATGGAAAATGGTCAATCAGCTTCCCGTGATCGAGTTTGCGGGCAACAGTCACTCTTTGCTTTTGCCGGTGAAGAACTAACTCGCGATGATGCTGTCTATCCGGATGATACGGTTTCCTGGAGTGATAAGGAAGAGTTAACTAATGAACGTGATGTTCTGGGTTTTTATTTAAGCAGCCACCCCTTACAAAATTATGTTGATGAGCTTAAACGTTGTACCACGACTACGGCCGCCAACCTTGTAAATTGTGAAAACTCGGCTCAAATGCGGATTGGCGGGCTTTTGACCTCTGTGCGTACTAAACGGACTAAAAATGGCAAAATTATGGCATTTGCCGTCCTTGAGGATCTCAGCGGTTCGGTTGAGGTGACTCTTTTTGAAGAGACTTACAACAAAGCCAAAGAGTTTATTGAGAACGATGATCCGATGATTTTAGAGGGTCGGATTGAAATTAATGATGACCATACGAAAGCAAAAATGGTGGTTACTGAGATCTTTGGTCTGGAAGAAGCTCTCTCTACAGTAATTGAAAAAGTGGTTATGACCCTGTCGCACGAGCAGGCCGCACCGGCTCGACTGGCTATGTTGCAGGATATTATGCAGCGTCATCAGGGCAACTGTCCGGCCTTTATTAATATTGTAATGCCAGATTGTGAAGTAGTTATGGCTTTAGAAAAATTTTCCCTGCAGCCGTCGGCTGACCTTGTACAAGATGTCAAAGGTTTGTATGGGGGCAATGGCAATGGCAGTCGAATTGTTGAATTTGTTTCTTGATAAATAGCTACATTTTTTATAAAACCTATAAACAATTAGAAGAGGATGAAGATGAGTAAAAGAGAAGTAGTCGATGCAATGCTGGCAGGCCGTGGTCAGGTTGCGGAAAACATTGAACGTAAAGCGATGATTAAGGCCGTGGTTGATAATCGTGAAGCTCTGATTACAGCCAATGGGGCTCTGGCAACCTGGACGCCGCCCGAGTCAACCGGCCGGAGCCCGAAGGATACGCTGATTGTCAAAAGGGCTTCAAGTCAAGATAAGATCGACTGGGATTCACCTAATAATATACCGGTATCGGAAGAGACTTTTGAGATGCTTTTTGCTGATGCGGTTGAAACTTTGCGCGGTAAAGATGAACTTTATGTGACGGATCGGGTTTTAGGGGCCGATTCAGCTTATGCGCTTCCGGTCAGAACCGTAGGTGACCAGGCCTTGACCATCCTTTTTACCGATAATATGTTTCGTCCGCTGCCCGATGATCTTGAGCGCAGTATTTTTGCTGATAAAGGTTTTACGTTGTTGGCTCTGCCTTATGACAAACTTGATCGGGAGCGTTATCAGGGTCGATTGCGGAATCTGGCTGACGGTAAAGCTTCAGATATGGCAGTGGCTATCGATCTCGATCAACGAGTTGGCGTAGTCTACGGTTCAGCCTATGGCGGCAGTGTTAAGAAGTTGATGTTTTCGGTTATGAACTATATGCTGCCGGAAGTTGGTATTTTGCCGCTGCATTGCTCCGCTAATGAGGGGCCGAATGGTCACGTTGCACTTTTGCTTGGTCTTTCCGGAACCGGTAAAACCACCCTTTCCGCCGATCCTGAGCGCGCTTTACTCGGTGACGATGAACATGGTTGGGGTGATAACGGAGTCGCTAACTTTGAGCATGGTTGTTATGCCAAGATGATCAATATTGACCCCGAAAAGGAGCCCGAGATTTATCAGGCGATCATGCATGAGGGCGACTATCTTGAACATGGTTCAATTGTTGAAAATGCGATGCTCTATCCTGATGGTCATTTTGATTTTGATGATGAACGTTTGACGCCTAATTCCCGGGGCTCCTACCTCTTGTCCGAGTTGAGTAATATCAAACCCTCCTCGGTAGCCGGGCATCCGCAGACCATTCTTTTTCTGACCGCCGATGCCAATGGGGTTTTACCTCCGATCAGTAAACTTGATCCGGCTCAGGCGATGTTGTGGTTTTTGATGGGTTACACCAGTAAGCTTGCCGGAACCGAGACCGGAATTGTCGCACCGGTGACCACTTTTTCCCGTTTTTTTGGAGAACCCTTTATGCCCTGTAATCCGGATGTTTATGCCGGAATGCTGGGGGATAGAATGGAGTCGCATAAAGCGGAGGTTTTTCTGGTTAATACCGGTTGGAGTGGCGGTCCTTTTGGCGAGGGTGAACGGATGGATATTAAATTAACCAGAGCTTTGGTAAAAGGGGCTATGAACGGTGATTTAAAGGATGTTGATTATCTTGATGACCCGGTTTTTCATGTCAAAATTCCGCAGAGTTGTCCCGGAGTGCCGGCGCAAATACTTAATCCTCGTGATACCTGGCAGGATAAAGAGGCCTATGATCAACGGGCGCAAAAACTGGCCGGTGAATTTGCCGCCCATTTTGAGAAAGCCTACGGCAATAAAAATATCGCCCCTGAAATTGCGGCCCAGTGTCCGGGAAGGTAGGTAGAGATTTAAACCACCTCCGGGCGTTCAGGCGGTTTCCCTCCACTTCATAAGTAAAATTTCTGTTTTTCCAGCGCTCATTACGCTGAAATTGAAGAACTCGCTACCTCGCTCAAACAGCTTCAATTTCGGGCGCTCCATTTGCTGGGAAAAACGACGAAATTTTACGAGGCGTTCCGAGAAACCGCCTGACCGCCCTCCAAATTAAATAATTATTGTTACTTTGTAACTATTCAGCGTAATGTAGTCCTCAAATTAGCTCAGTACGGGGACACACCTCCAGGCGGCGGCTGCCAAGCCTTTATGCCGATCTGAGCTGTGTCCCCCTCGAAGCCGGGCGAAGCCAAAATAACAACTTAACCGCTTTTAATTTAAAGTGGCTTGCGGGCGAAGTGACTGCTTAATGAGGTGCCCTACCGGCTACTGTTCTTCCGGCGATGCCGCCAGACATAGAAGATACAGCAAAACAGAAGAAAAGGTATAAGCAGATAAAATGCTTGGTGGGAGTAGCGACTGATTAGTTCCTGATTATTGCCAACTAAGTAACCGATAACCGCTAAAATGATCACCCAGATACCGGCCCCGAGACCGGTTGCCAGAATGAACGGTATCAGCGGTAAGCGGGCGAGTCCGGCCGGAAATGAGATGTATTGGCGGACGCCAGGTATCAGGCGTCCGACGAACGTGCCGAAAATTCCGTGATTGTAGAAAAACTTTTCGACGCGGTCAAAGGCCTCCGGGGTCAGGCCGACATATCGACCGTAGCGAATCAGAGCCGGGCGGCCCATCTTTAAAGCCAGCCAATAGTTAAATAGAGCCCCAAGAATACTGCCCAAAATTCCGGCCGCGATTACCAATGTAAGGTTCATCTCTCCGCGTTCGGCGAGGTAACCGGCTGGCGGGATCACGATTTCGCTGGGGAAAGGGAAGAAAGAGCTTTCCAGAAACATCATGACAACGATGCCGCCGTAGCCGAATTTCCCAACAATAGCAACGATTGTCATTATAATCTTGTAGAGTATTTCTTTCACGTTTTCAAAGCTCTTTTAAGTTATCCAAAAAACGTCAGCAGGAGGGTTGCAGCGCCGACTACCGAGCAGTAGAGGGCAAATATTTTCAGGCGCCGCTCTTCTATTATCATAAGTAAAAATTTAAGCGCCATCAGGCCGGTTATCAGGGCGGCCAGGGCCCCACTGAGGCAGATTGGTATTTGGCTGGCGGGAATCGTGCTGATCTCCTTGAGATTTAAGAGTGCGGCACCACTAATTGCCGGGATGGAGAGGAGAAAAGAGAATCGGGCCGCCGTCCGGGGCTCAATTCCCAAAAGCATGCCTATCGCAATTGTTGAGCCTGAGCGCGAAATTCCCGGAAGAATTGCCAGACCTTGAGTGATGCCGATGACTATGGCATCGACAATTGTAGTGCTTTTTTTTGTCAGTTTTTCCGGTTTCTTGTTTTCCGCTAACCAGAGGAGCAGGGCCGTAATCAGCAACATTCCGCCGACCACATCAAGACGGTCAAAGAGGGTGACAAAAAACTTTTTTCCGGTTAGCCCAATAATGCCGGTTGGAATAGTGGCCAAAATCAGCATCATGATAAAACGTCGATGTTTGGCCGCTTCTGTGCCTGAAGTGTAGAGTGATTTTATCAGTAAAACCAGGTCGCGTCGGAAAAAAATTATAACAGCCAGCAGGGTGGCAAGATGAAGAAGTATCTCAAAGACAATTCCGGGTTGGTGCCAGCCCGGAAGCAGGTGTTCAGCAATCACTAAGTGACCTGAACTACTGACCGGGAGAAATTCGGTCAAACCCTGAACGATTCCCAGGATGATAGCATTTATTAGTGACAAAAGAAGATCTCAGTGTTGATGGTTGGTGGGTGGTTGTTCGGGTTATTTTCTCAGGAGGCGGTGAACTTGATAGCAGAGCTTTAGCTGGTTGTCAAGAGGGGATGGTTAATTTTATTAACATAATTTGATAATGGAAATAAATATCGTTGCCTTGAATAATTTTTCGACCAGGCTCGTAAAAAGTCCCTATTTTTAAATTTTTTATCATGGCTTTTATGAGGTTACTTGTCCACAGCGCGGGAAAGATTGGCAGGATACATTCAAGCTTTGCGAAAAAAAACTTATATTAAATTGATTGACATTTATAACTAGTTGAAAATAAAGAATAAAAATAAAATGCTATGAATTCAGCGGGTTCGCTAAAAGGTTAGTATTTTAAGTTATTTAGAGCTTTGAACGAGGGTTGTTAACAGCTTGTAAACAGGGTGTAATAGTCTATTAAAAACATATTTTTTTCTTGCTAGCACATATATATAACGCTGTTGTATTAATTTGCTGTTGAGTTTTCGTCGGGGTGCTTGTCATAGCTTATTTAGTTGATTTTGCTTGAGAATAGGGTTGACTTGTAGGTAGTTTGAATTTGTATGATTGTAACTATTTTTATTAATTATGGAGCGCCCTGAGATAGCATCTTCAACTCTAGAGTCTCTTCGAAAACATTCAGGAAGGCATCGACCACCTGAGGGTCAAATTGGCTGCCGGCACCATCCTTGAGTTCCTGAATGGCAATTTTAAGAGGAAGAGCTTTGCGATAGGAACGCCCTGAAGTCATTGCATCAAATGTGTCGCAGACAGCAATTATTCTGGCCAGGAATGGTATATTGTCTTCAGCGAGACCTTTGGGGTAGCCTTTGCCGTCAAATCTTTCATGGTGGGCCTCGATAATTGGCAGGAGATGGCCGAGAAAATCGAGTGGTTCGAGGATTTTAACTCCTTTGCTCGGGTGGGTTTTAATGGTTTCGTATTCGATCTTGTTAAGTTTACCGGGTTTGTTGAGAAGATGCTCTGAAATTCCAATTTTACCAATATCATGGAGTTGAGCCGCATAGAGTAGATCGAGTCGCTCCTCTTCCGGTAAATTGAGGGCTTTGGCCATTAGACCCGAGTATTCGGCGACCCTTTTAGAGTGGCCTTGGGTGTAGCGATCTTTTTCTTCGATTGCCAGAATGAATGAACTAACAGTTTGAACAACTCGGTTGTGCAGGGCCTGGGTGGCTTCTTCAATGCGTTTTTCCAGGGTGTTCTGATAGGCGATTTTATCCTCTTGGAGTTGGCGATATTCCAAGGCCCGGTTCAATAAGAGTAAAAGTTCCTTGACGCGGAATGGTTTGGTCATGTAGTCGAAAGCCCCGAGGCGAATATGGTCAAGAGCCATATCAAGTTGCGCGAACCCGGTCAGGATGATGATCGGTATCAGGGGGTAATGTTGCGCTCCATGAGCGATTACCTGGTCTCCCGACACTTTTGGCATCTTGAGATCGCAGATGACTGCGTCAATTGTGTCATGGCATTGATCCAGCAGGGTAATTGCTTCATCGCCGTCACAGGCTGTAAGGTATTCGAAATTAAGGCTCTTCAGGGTTTCGGAGAGGATCTCGCGAATATCTTCTTCATCATCAACGATAAGAATTAATTTTTTGTCATTAAGCATAAGCTGTCTCTTCCGATTGTTGATGGCGTCGTAAAAAGCGGTTCCAGACCGCTATGCGGCCACATATTATGTAAATAACAAATGGACTTCACTTCACATTATACCTATTTTAGGCATAATGTGAAACTCTTGTAATATCAATTAGT
>JAGGWR010000066.1 GCA_021163445.1 Candidatus Tharpella aukensis | reverse complement strand
GCATTCCTCGCACTGATACTCGTAAATCGGCATAACATCGAATCCTTTAAAACTGTTAAAGACTGAAATCAATTTATTCCTAAGCGAGCCTTCAATTCAAGCCCGTTCACGTTCTCTACATGAATCGTTTTACGCCGCGATTTATGACCCTTTATCACCTCTACCCGGGCTCGGGGAAGTTTAAGCAGCTCGGCCAGAAAATCCCGGCATAAACGGTTGGCGGCGCCCTCTACCGGAGGGGCGGTCAGGGATATTTTAAGCGCATCATCATGCAGCCCCTGAAGACGGTTACGAGCCGCCCGCGGCTGAACATGAACCCTAAAAGTCACACCATCCGCCGTCTCCCGAAACCAGAACTCCGCCATCTGCCATTTCCAATTTAATTAGAAGGTTGTCCGAGAATTGAAATTTTTTCTCAGATCGAGGCATTTTTTGAAAATAAGCGTAGGCATACACTCAGTGTTCCGAGCATTATTTTCAAAAAATAACGAAGAGCTGGGGAAAAAGAGCATTCTCGGGTGGCCTCCTAGTTAATCGAGTGGGCGAACTGTAATAAAGTCTGCACCAGAAAAGACTGAAGAAAGAAAATAGCCAACATAATCAGCATCGGCGCAAAATCGATGCCCCCCATCGCCGTCCAGGGAAACCAACGCCGCACCCGAGAAAAAACTGGTTCGGTAACCTGATAGAGAAACCTGACAATCGGATTATGAGGATCAGGATTCACCCAGGACAATAGCGCCCGAATTATCACAATCCAGAGATAGAGGCTTAAGACAATATCGAGAAGTTTGGCGACTGCCACAAAAAGATTACTTACCATGTACATAGTTCAACCTATTCAATTATTTTTTCCCTTAATGCCGACAAAGGCCAGTTGGCGGCCGGTTATAGCATGATCACGACGGTAGGAAAAGCAAAAATCGTTGCAAAAGGTACAAATATCAACCTGATGAAAATTCTTTTCGGCCACCCCAGCCGCCAGAAGCTGAGCCCGCTGGATTGACAAAAGATCGATATAATAACCTGAAGTCCGCTCCTGATACCAGTCATCAGTTCCCTCCAGAAGCGGATGCCTGCGGAAACGGTCGACAACCTCAATCCCGACCTGAAAACAACAACTGCCGATTGCGGGACCGGCAAAAACTTGCAGGTTTTCGACGTCAACCGCAAAATCGCGCTTTAACCCGGTTACCGCCGCAACCCCGATCGACTGATCCAGGCCACGCCAACCGACATGAACCACCGCCACCGCACGTTGCTCTTGATCAATCATAATCAGCGGCAGGCAATCTGCCGTCATCACTCCCAAAAGAATTCCGGGTTGATCAGTGAGCAGGGCATCGGCATCGGTTAGCGCTATTTGCCCAAGTTTTTCAGGATCCGAATCAACAATCGTCAAACAACGGTTGCCATGCACCTGCCTGGCCGTCACCAGGGCGGGAAAAAGGTCGGGACCCGCTCCATCAAGCAAAGCTCGACGATTTTTCGTTACAAGCGCTTCTTGATCACCAACCTGAAAACTCATGTTGGCAGAAGCAAACGAGCCGTGACTGAAACCTCCGGGCCGCAACGTAAACCCCGCCGTTATCGACGACGGTGCAGCAATCTTAAGATAGGCAGGCCCTGATTTATTGTCAAGGCTGAAAGGATATTTCAGGTTTAACTCAATCTCTTTTTTCCAATTCACGCAAAGCCTCCAAAAGAGATTCAAGATCCGGCGGCAAAGAGCTTTCAAACTCCAGAGACTCTTCACTTACCGGGTGTCGAAAACCGAGTCGCCGGGCATGCAAGGCCTGGCGGGGAAAATTTGCCGGCAGATCAGTTCCGCCAACCGTTGTCTGTAAACGGCTTATCCCCTTTTTACCATAGACTTGATCGCCGACCAGAGGATGGCCCGCCTCACTCAAATGAACCCTGATCTGATGGGTACGCCCGGTTTCTAAACGCAAAGAGACCCAAGTACAGGCCCCCGACAGATAATAACGCAAAACTTGATAGTTTGTCCGAGCCGACTTGCCCCCTCTCTCAACCGAAGCCATCTTCTTACGCTGTTTCGGGTGACGACCAATTGAAGAGTGAAAAGAGCCACAAGTTGGGAGCAAACGCCCATAAACCAAAGCGACATACTCCCTTGTGATCGTATGCTCTTTGAATTGTTCGGCCAGCCCTTGATGACTGAAATCATCTTTGGCAACCACCAATAAACCTGAGGTATTCTGATCTAAGCGGTGCACAATCCCCGGCCGCATGACCCCGCCAATCCCGGCCAGATCAACACAGTGATAGAGCAACGCATTAACTAGGGTACCATCGGGATTCCCCGCCGCAGGATGCACCACCATCCCGGCCGCCTTATTAACAACCAGAAGATGGCGATCTTCGTAAACAATCTCTAAAGGCAGATCTTGAGCCTTAAGTTCCAAGGGAATCGGCGGCGGGATCTTGAGCGTAACCTGATCCCCGTTTTTCAGCAGGTAGGAGATTTTTGCAGGATTTCCATTAACCAGAACTGCCGCTGAACGCACCAAATTCTGCAAACGACTACGGGAGACATCCGGCTGCCGGGCCGCCAGAAACTGATCCAGGCGGCAACGTTCAGCCCCGGAAAAGACAAATTCCCCGAAAAAAACAACTTCTCGAGGCTCTTCTTCAACAACCATTAAACTCAGGCTCTCTTTTCCAGTTTAGCTCGCAGGATTCGGGCCAGTTTCAACGCTTCCGGAAAATCTTCCTGGAGTTCCAAGGCTCGATCAAGGCTGGCCAAGGCCGGTTTCCACTGTTTTTTATCGATCAGGGCCCGCGCCATATTAAAATTTAAAATCGGATCCTTATCATGGATCTCCAGTGCTTTTTGATAACTGTCGAGGGCCTGATCAAACATCTTCATACGTCTTAAATCGATCCCAACCTCATTAAAAACATGCTTATTTTCATCCTCAAAAAGGGCCTCAATATTGGTCAATCTATCAAGAACCTTTTTCGCCTCTTCATCCTCACCCTTTTCTATATGGAGCTTGGCCAATCCGAAATTAGCCCGAACATGTTTTTCATCAAGTTTTAAAGAACTCTGGAATTCAAATTCAGCACTATTGTACTCTTTTTTGCGCAGATGAAGATTCCCTCTGGAAGCGTGACGATCCGCTTTTTCTTTAAATTTATCAAGTTTTTCAGCTTTATCCGGGGGAACAAAATCAGGTTTTGGCTGACAGCGCTGAAAAAACTCCTCTTTCTCAACAACTTCAGTGATACTGGTCGGCTTGCCGGCCATGTTGAGCAGGCTCAGCTTTATCTCTCCACTGGGCAGCTCCTCAGCATAAAAAATATTTTCACCGGTAGTCTTACGTTTGGTGGCTCCGGTACCGAGCGAAATTTTCACCTGTTCAATATAGTAGCCAGCAATCTTTGCCGTTTCCCCGATATCATCAATCGCTTCGGCTTCCGGTTTAAAATCTTGTACCATCTCCGATCTCCTTTACCAATACAAAATAAATTGACAACTAATCCTTGCCATTTTTTTTTTTTACGATTATGTATTCGGAAGATACCTAATAATGATACATTACCCTATTATGAATAAAAATCCAACCATGAATTCAACCTCTACCGCAAAGGGCAAAGATAAACCTAACCTCTGCCTGACAATCCTGCAACAGGCCCCTTACGGAGTTATTGTCTGCGACGATCAGGGAGAGATCACTTTTGCCAATCAGTTGGCCGCTTTTCTATTACAGCAAAACAGTTTGGCCAAACACAATCTGCTCTCTATTTTAGAGTCAGCAATTTTCAGAAGCGCCTGGGAAAACCTGCTGTCCGGCGAGCAAAACAGCATCGCCCTACCCTTTTCAACAAATCAAACGTCACCCGTTCAAAGTAATGACAATCCACGTCTTTCTCTGCAAGCCCGCCTCATCAAAGATTCGAGTAGTCAGCAAAGCCGGGTTCTGGTCTTCATTGAGGATTTGAGCAATAGCGAAACCCTGGATGCAGCCGACCAATACTACACAAACAGCCTGGAAAACCTGGTTGAGGAAAAAAGCAAAGAGTTGGAATTTGTTCAGGAACAGCTGATTTTAAGTGAGAAAAAAACAGCCATGATTGAAACCGCCGGTGCCGTCGCGCATGAATTGCGCCAACCCATGACAACTATCATCGGCACCATTGATTTGCTTAATACAGACAAAGATATTGACAAAAATCAGTATCTTAACAAACGATTTAAAACCATTAAGAAACAGTGTCTGAGAATGGCGGAAACCATTAAGCAGATGGAACAACTGGT
>JAGGWR010000330.1 GCA_021163445.1 Candidatus Tharpella aukensis | reverse complement strand
TTTGCACATGCCCAGCCAACGGCTTTTATTGCCGGTCAAAAGGGGTGTAATGGATGCCATAATCTAGGCATTAAAGATGAAAAAACCAAAAATGAGGGTCTTGCCGGAGAATTCAGAAAGCATTATAAATACGGAATGGATTGCCAGAACTGTCATACCAGGCATGCCTTTTCAAAAAAAGAAGCACTTCAGCCCGAAGCCTGCAATCAATGTCATACAGGGTTTGATCATGCGCAGTGGGAAATGTGGAGTCATTCAAAGCACGGGGCCGCTTATAATGCAGATAGAGAAGCGCATAGAGGTGCAACTTGCCAGGATTGTCATATGTCTGGTGGTAATCACAGAGTGATGACGGCATGGGGTTTTCTGGCATTGAGGTTGCCTGAAAAAGATGCAGAATGGATGGGTTACAGAGTAAGTATCTTAAAAGGGCTGGGAGTTTTGGATAAAGCTGGCAAGCCTACCGATAGATTGGAAATTGTGAAAGCAGCCAATATGGTAAGGTTAACTGAAGAATCTTTTAATGCTGAAAGAGATGCGATGGTAAAAGTATGTCAACAATGTCATAGCGCAACTTATGTAAAAAAGAATTTCGAGAATGCTGACCAGATGATAAAAGCATCGGATGAAATTTTTGCTGAGGCAATTGAACTTGTGGCAAAACTATATCAAGATGGCATTTTAAAATCTAAAACCAATATGGCAACATTTCCGTATCCGGATCTTCTTACTTTTTATGAAGTTGATACCCATTTAGAAGTATTGTTGTACGAGATGTTTATGGATTATAGACAGAAATCTTTTCAAGCTTCATTTCACTTCATGCCAGACTATACCACATGGTATGGATTGGCAAAGTTGAAGAAAACCATAGTTGAAATGAGAGAAATTGATAAACATATGAGAATGGCTCATAAACACAAGACTATGGCAAAGTAACGATAATGACTATCACCCACCCACTCCGGTGCTTAAAACCGGAGTGGGTGGGTGAATACCATAAACTTCATACCAACGGGGTAACAGAAGCAAGCTCTAGCAACAACCAACCTCCTCAAAATTAACCCTGCTGCGAATAATCTCTAATCTAAGGCGACAAGCTTCGAAAACCAGACAAACCGAGATCGGGACACGCTAACCACTTGAAATCATTGTAAATCTATGGGAAAAGGAACCGAATTCCGGGGACGAACCGAATTCCGAATTCCGGGGACACCGTACTTGCGAATTCCGGGGCGAATTCCGGGGCGAATTTCGGGGACACCATACTTAATTAATGCGAATCACAAAAGCTGGGTCAATATGTCTTTTCAAGACCTGACCCCCGCCTCTCTCACCATTTGCTTGCAATCCGCAGGCCCGCTTGCAAAATGATGAAAAATGCATTACACTGAAAATGTAAGGCTAAAAGAGTCAAACAGGTCAACGCAGACCGTGAAAAAGTACACCGGCTCAATTAAGGTTTACGGCACGGCTGGTTACCTTGTTCGTCGGAAATTTTTCCTGTTTTTATGAAAGATTTTCAGAAGTAATTTACTAAGGAGATTTGCAATGCCATCTTTACAGGTTCGTGAACTACCGGAAAACATCTACCACCTGCTTCAGGAGAGAGCCAAAAAAGAGCATCGCAGTCTCGCCCAAGAGGCGGTTGTCACTTTAGCCAGAGGTCTACAGGCACCACTATCCCAAAAAAATAGACGAATGGAGCTAATCCAGGTGATTGCCGACAACCTGCCTGTTGACCAGTCAGTAGCACACCTTGATCCGGTTGAGTTACTCAGGGAGGATCGGGAAAGATGATTGCCGTTTTAGATGCCAGTGCTGCAATAGAAATTGTTATGGGGCGAAAATCAGGAAAAAAATTATCTCAATACGTCCTTGCAGCAGACTGGGTTATTGCGCCAACTCTTTTTATTTCAGAGGTAACCGATACAGTCTGGAAATATCAGAAATTAACCGATTTCCCATTTAGTTCATGTGAGAAAGCTCTGAATCAGGCACTGACCTTACCCGATGATTTTATTAATGAACTGGATCTCTACCGTGAGGCATTCAAATTAAGCTGCACTTTGAACCACCCGGTTTACGATATATTTTACCTGGTATTAGCCCGAAGAAATAACGGGAGACTCTTGACCCTCGACAAACGACTGATAAGCGCCGCCACTAAATATTCCATTGAGACCGCTGACCTATAAATGACAAAAAGAGCTAAAAATTCTGCCAAGCCCAGCAGGTAAATAGGGGGCCACGTTTTTAGTGCTTCCAGAAACAACTTAATCGGCAAAAATCACCGAACAAAAACATACCCCACCTGACCGCGAATAGCCGCCCGTTTTTTCTTTGAACATCACGACGCGGCGGCTGATGCAGGTCGTTGGTTGTCCCAATAATTACGTCAACCAAGAGTTTGTTTTTCTGAGTGACGGGATGATTTTTGGATGTCTTCTTGCACCCATAGCGGGTTCGTGGTATAGTTACTAGATGAAAGTAATAGCAAAAAGAACATTACGAGAATTCTGGGAAAAGTATTCTGCGGCTAAACAACCACTTCTTTCTTGGTATAAAGCTGCACAAACAGCAAGCTGGCAAAACAGCGCCGAGATTAAAGAACGATTTAGTACAGCCAGTATTATTAATGCCTCTCGTGTAGTTTTCAATATCGGCGACAACAATTATCGTCTGATTTGCATCGTCAAATTCGATAAACAAATAATATTTATACGTTTTATAGGTACTCATAAAGAATATGACAAAATTAATGCTGCAGAGGTATAATTAAATGGAAATCAAATTAATAAAAACCGAATCAGACTATGATGAAGCTCTGAATATTACTGCTGCTTTAATGGAAGCGTCCTCATTGTCGGAAGAAGAATCGGATCGTCTTGATATTTTGGTTACTCTTATAAGTGCATACGAGGAAGTTCACCATCCTATTCCTGCTCCAGATCCCATATCTTATTTAGAATTTATAATGGAACAACGCAACCTAAGTCGGAAAGATCTTGAACCATTCATCGGCAGGCGTGGTAGAGTGGCGGAAATACTCAATAGAGTTAGGCCATTAACTATTGTTATGATAAGAAAATTACACGATGGTCTTGGAATCCCAGCAGATATTTTAATTCAAAAATATCATTAAATTTGCTTGTTGCACAAGCTCAATATATAAATAGAGTATAAGTCTGGAGCTAAGCACGGTTTTTTTTAGCGCTTGGCGAAACAACTTGAAATGGTATTTTTCTTAAAGTAGCAGTATTAGAGTCAGACCACATTTGCACAAGCCTATTATGCTAACGCCACCACCTTATAGATATCGAGTTGCCCTTTTTGTGGCGATTTTGGTTACATTTGCGCTTACGGGTCTCTCTTTAGCCGGGCCGCCGCCGGCTTTTGTCAAAGAGGAGCTGGTTCAGAGCAAAAAAATCTGGCCGGGGCAGCGGCTCACATTATATATTAAACTCTACACCACCACATCTTTTTCCGGCTCAACCCGTTTTGAGCTGCCCAAGGTCTCGGGTATGCTCACTATGGAAAACGAAGGCCGTCCGCTGGTCGGCTCAGAAGAGATCGATGGGTTCCCGAACCGGGCCAGGCCAAGGTTGGTGATGCCCTGACCAGAACCATCACCATGACAGCCGACAATCTGCCGGGCATGGCTTTTCCCCCATTAGGTCTGAAAAAGATTGACGGCCTCGGCTTTTATACCAAGCAACCACATGTGCAAGACCAGCAGCAACGCGGCCAATTCATCGGCAGTCGCACGGAAACTATTACTTATGTCTGTGAAGAGGAAGGCAGCTTCACGATTCCAGGATTAAGTATCCAGTGGTGGAATCCGAAGACCGAGATGCTTAAGAATATCCCCCTGAAATCGGTTAACTTTGAGGTCACCGCCAACCCTCTTTTGCAAAAAGAGGGTTCGAGCGCCGCCACCCGGTTTGGATCTACCGATTTCCCCTGGAGACGGGCGGCTCTATTTCTCCTTTTTTCAGCTCTTGTTTTTGTCATATTTTTCATGTTTCGGACGAAAAAAGAGCCCCATGCAGCAAAAAAGGAAGACCACGAAAAAGAGCTCTTTATAAAATTCCAAAAGATGGCCGCAGCGCATGATGCCGCAGCCACCATGCAGGCTCTTCTCGCCTGGCTTGATTACAGCAAAATCAGCGGGACTCCCGCTACTCTGGAGCGTTTTTTCACCTTGGCCAGAGACCCGGAACTAAAAAACAGATAGAGTCCCTGGAAACTTTCCTTTATACTACAAAATATGATAGACAATGGTCTGGAGACCCACTCTCCACTGCCGTCCAGCAGGCCCGGGGAAACTTGAAACAGCGCCTGTCACTTCCAGAACAACCCAGCTTACCGGAGTTAAATCCGTGAAAAAAAATCTTTTCCTCCATACTCGTCCCCGCACGGTGCCGGTGGCGGCTTTGCGTTTCCGCCTGACCTGGGGGCTGGGCGGGGCGGCGGCGTTGATGGTTATTGTGCAACTTATCACCGGGGTTCTGCTTAATTTCAGCTACGAAGCCACCCCGCTGGCGGCCTACGCCTCGGTTCAACATATCCATTACGACGCTCTTTTCGGGCGCTTGTTCCGCAATCTCCATCACTGGACCGGCCACGCCCTGATCATGATTGTTTTCCTGCATATGTTGCGCGTTTTTTTGAGCTCCGCTTACCGGGGCCCGCGCCATCTTAACTGGATTATCGGTCTGGGCCTCTTTTTTTTGATTCTTCTCGCCAATTTCAGCGGTTATCTCCTGCCCTGGGATCAACGCGCCTACTGGGCCGTGACTATTGCCACGTCAATCCTTGAATACCTACCCGGATTCGGTGCTACTTTATTGGAAATTGTCAGAGGCGGTAGCGACATCGGTTCGGCTACCCTGCACATTTTTCATACGCTGCACAGCGGAGTTTTGCCGCTTCAATTACTCTTTCTCATGACTTGGCATTTCTGAAAAATTCGCCGCGCTGGCGGCCTCTTTTTAAAAGAGACGGACGCCGGCGACCGGAAGACGAGCACCCGACTTTCCGCTCAACCTCACCTGTTTGTTCGGGAAAAAGCGGCAGCCGCCGTGGTTCTGGCCGCCCTTTTATATCCTTCAATCTTTTTTAACGCTCCCTTAGGAGCTCAGGCCAATCCCGGATTGACTCCGGAAATGGTTAAGGCTCCCGGGTATTTTATCGGCCTTCAGGAGCTTTTGATTCATGTTAACCCGGTGGTTGTGGTACTAGTGTTACCGCTTTTTACGGCTTTTTTCCTGCTCTTTTTCCCACGTCTCAAGGAAGGCAATATAAATGGCAACCGCTTGGTGCGCCTGCTCTTTATCGGTCTCGTGGCAGGTTATGCCATCCTGACAATTATCGGCCTCTTTTTTCGCGGCCCCGGCATGCAACTGGTATGAAAAAAATACCACAGCAGAACTGATATCTTATCGACATTTATCCAGTTTTTTATGAAGAAAACTGGACAAATGATTTTATCTAAAGTATATCATACTATATGAAAACTACTAAATACATAAAGAATAGTATTGATCGTTTCCCAAAAGGCTATGTTTTTACCTGTGGTGATTTTATAGAAAAGGTGAAAAGCAAGGAGGCTTTAGTAAAGGCTCTTAATCGGCTTGCTACCTCCGGTAAGATTGTAAAGCTTGCCAAGGGCAAATATTATAAACCTGACCAGTCACCCTTTGGTGAACTTCCACCTAATCAACATCAGGTGGTGAAGGATCTTCTGGAAAGTGGTGGTAAGCTGGTGGGCTATCTCACCGGACTCAGCATATATAACACTCTTGATCTCACCACCCAAGTTAGCAGCACCATTCAGATTGGCAGAAACGAGATACGTTCATCTTTCAAACGGGGGAGATACACCATATCTTTTGTGAAGCAGAAAAATATTATCACCAAAGAAAATATCCCTCTTTTCCAACTCCTTGATGCCCTGCGATTTATAAAAAAGATCCCCGATTCCTCTATTAAGAATAGCTGCAAAACTTTACAAAACCTCATCTCGGGTTTATCTGAAAAAGAGCAGGAAACAACCGTCAGGCTCTCCATGAAGTATCAACCATACACCAGAGCATTACTGGGTGCAATGCTCTGTGATATTGGCAGAAATGAGGTGACGGAAAAATTAAAAAAGTCACTCAACCCCCTGACTTCATACACTATCCCCGGAATTTCTGAGATACTTCTTTCTGCTTCCCGGTGGAGTATTAAATGAGACTGCATGAAGAGGAGATCCTCTTTCGCCAGACAGTGACTGCCACTGCCGCGCAGTTGAATATCCCTGAGATATTTATCGAAAAGGATTATTGGGTTACCTGCGCCTTACACCGCATTTTTCATGCCCCAATAGGGAAGGAGACGGTTTTTAAAGGTGGAACGGCACTTTCCAAATGCTTCGGGTTGATTGATAGATTTTCGGAAGACATTGATCTAGTGGTCAAACATCATAAAGGAGAAACAGACAATCAGCTTAAAAGAAAGATAAAGAAGGTCGGTCAGATTGTCACCCCCATACTTCCCGAGGTTGAGATTGAAGGATTAACCCGCAAGATGGGGATGAACCGAAAGACTGTTCACAGCTACCCCAAGATGTTTAGAGGAAGGTTCGGGCAGGTTAGAAACGTGATTGTGGTTGAGGCAACATGGTTTGGATATTATGAACCGTATGTTGAACATTCTTACCGGGGTGAACTGGAACCAGCCGAAGCCGCCTTTAAAAAGGCAATTGCCATCGACCGGGAGATCTATGCAGCATACCGAAATCTGGCTGTCCTCTACAGCCGGCAACAAAAACTCGACCAGGCTGAAGATATCCTGCGCCAGGCCTTAGCCCTTGACGACACTCTTTATGATATCCATTACTCTCTCGGTCTTCTGCTCTCGGAGATGAAAAACTACGAAGAGGCGGTCACCCCGCTCGAGAAAGCGGCGGCAGGGTTGCCAAATCACTCCCGGATTCACTATAATTTAGGCATGCTTCTCGAATTTTTAAACAGAGGCCCCGAGGCGGAAAAGGCCCTGAGCCAAGCGGTCACCCTTGAACCGCAAAAATATCCAGTATCTAACCGCCCTGGCCCGCCTCTATCTCGCCGAAAACAGATTGACCAAAGCCTCCGAACTGGCTGAAAAAAGGATTGCCGCCGACCCCAACAATCCAATCGGCCGTCAGCTGCTTGAGTATATTAAAAAAAACAGGTAGAAAAATTGCAAAACAAGAGATTTATTCGATGTTGAACGTTCGATGTTGGATGTTCAATTTTTTTAAAAAAAAGGAAAAACAAAAATGAAATCATGCCGTCTAAAACTACTCCTAACTGTAGCAATGTTCTTATTCCTCTCCGGCCAGGCCTCAGCTGCCGGGCTTTGGCTCTATGAAATGGGGATTCCGGACAACTCTATGGCGGCGGACGACCGGATGGCCAGCTCAAATTTGATGAAGATGATCTCGCCTTCGGCTTTGACTTAGGCATTCTTTATGAGCCGATCTTAGGGACCCGCTTTGGTTTGACCTACCGCTCGGAAGTTAAACTGAAATTTAAAGATAGTGCCGACAGCAAAGGAATTCTGCCGCCATTATCGCGCCTGACCAGTAAAAAGATTGACCTGAAACTGACAATTCCCCAAGGTGTGATGTTCAGCGTTTATCATCAACTAACCGACAAGTTCGCCCTGACCGCCAACCTGGGTTGGCAGGAACAGAGTGAGTTTGGCAAACAGGAAATTACGATCAAAGATGTAGACATCATTAAACTTACCAGTGACCTGGATTATGATGATACCTGACATTATGCGATCGGCGGCCAGTACCGAATCTCCGACCCCTGGCTTTTGTCTCTCGGTTTTGCTTATGACACTTCACCGGTCGACCATAAAGTCAATAACTCGCCCAGTCTCGCATTAGACCGCCAGTACCGCTACGCCTGCGGGGCCCAGTATGACTGGAGCGAAGATCTAACCATTGGCGTTGCCTATGAATTTCTCGATCTGGGTGAGGGCAAACTAGAAAAATCCGGCCATCTGACAGGTGATCTGGCGGGGAAATTTGACCCCTACTACATCCATGTTGTCACGCTTAATATGTCCTGGAAATTTTAAGGGACTCTTAAAAGACACTTAAGAAAACTTTAGGTTTTGAGGCCGTTCGAGATTAAATAAACATACTTACTGTACATTTGAGTTGTGTAAAACAATATTTCATGATATAGTTAAGCCTGTTTCTAACTAGCGGCGAAATTTGCTTCGCCCTCATAAACGGGGTCACACCTTGTACCAGCAATGACCCCACTCCCGGCAGTTTGAAGACTAAATTTGCGAGGTAAGAACCGTGAAAACAAAAAAGAAGTTGCAATATCTGTTGCTGACGTGCAGTCTGCTCCTGGCAGCCGTCTCTATCGGGCAAGCCGCATCCTACGATTATCCGATTGCCGACCCGATTGCGGCGACGATCCTCTCAACCCCGCCCGCAGCTCAGGCGGTTTTGCCGAAAACAATCAGGGTCAAAAAGTATCAAACAATTGATATTTTCCCCGATCGAGACGTACCTGATGTCTTCTGGTACAACAAAAAGCTGCGTTACTCGGTCGCCTACCATAAAGAAAAAGCGCCTGTTATGTTTATGATTGCCGGAACCGGGGCCGGTTACGACTCGGCCAAGATGAAAATGATGCAAAAAGCATTTTTTCAGGCCGGGTTTCATGTTGTCGCCTTAAGTTCCCCGACGCACCCCAACTTTATTGTCGCAGCTTCGAGCTCCGGGATGCCGGGCGATATTCGCTCCGATGCTAAAGATCTCTACAATGTCATGGAAAAGATGTTGCAAAAGAGCAAGAAGAAAGATCTGATCGGCGATTTTTATCTCTCCGGCTACAGCCTCGGCGGCTCTCAGGCCGCCTTTGTCGCCAAACTGGACGAAGAGAAAAAAGTCTTTAATTTCAAGAAAGTCCTGATGATCAATCCAGCGTTGAATATCTATGATTCCGCGATTAAACTCGACAAAATGCTGGTCGACAACCTTCCCGAAGGAAAAAACGGTTTTAATACGTTCTACAACAAACTAATCGGCAATATCACCGATTCCTATGTCCAGGGTGATTTTGTCGACCTCTCTCTCGGTTTTTTCTACAGTGCCTACAATGAGATTCTACCCACTCCGGCGGAAGGTAAGGCGGTGATCGGCTTCTCCTTTCGCATCTCTCTGGCCAACCTCCTTTTCGTCTCCGATGTTATGACCAATAGCGGTTACATTGTCCCTAAAAATATGAAACTCTTCAAAACCGACTCCCTGACCAATTATTGTAAAACCAGTGCCCGAGGGAATGGCTTCAGCGAGTATGTCGAAAACATTCTCTACCCGGTCTATAAAGCCAAAGATCCGAATTTAAGTTTACGCGAACTGGTTAACCAAAGCAGCCTGAAAACGATTGAAGATTACCTGCAAAAGAGTGATAAAATCGGCATGGTAACCAATGTTGATGATTTCATCCTCGCCTCAGGCGATATCGAATATTTCAAGCAGGTTTTTGGGGATCGAGCAAAAATCTATCCCCGAGGCGGCCACTGCGGCAACATGGCCTATAAAGACAATGTGGCCTATATGATCGATTTTTTTAAAAGCGAATAGGAGATTAAGGCGCGATGAAAAGAGAAAGAATTACCTCAATAAGATACATCCTGGTGCTTTGCCTTCTCCTTGCTCTGGTTAGTGGCTGCGCAACTAGTCAGTCAGCCCGCCATGACGAGGGCGTCACCATTATTCAAGCAAAAAAACCGGTCAGCGAATTTGTCAAAGAAGATGTCACCTACCCGATTGATACCTACGACCCCTGGGAGTGTTTTAACCGGGACATGTATACATTCAACTACTATTTTGATAAATATTTCTTCCTCCCGGTTGTCGGTGCCTATGAGTGGATTTTACCCGATTATGTTGAGGATCGCATTTCCGGAATATTTAACAATATTGGCGAATTAAGCAACCTGACCAACAACCTGCTGCAACTTAAAGGTAAGGGAACCGCAATTACCACCGGGCGTCTTCTGGTCAACTCCACAGTTGGCGTGGCGGGCATGTACGACCCTGCGAAAAAATGGGGAATGCCCGAACATAACGAAGACTTCGGCCAAACCCTGGGTCATTACGGCGTCGGTGCCGGCCCCTATCTGGTTTTACCGGTTTTAGGACCCTCTTCACTGCGCGACACCACCGGTCTGGCAGTTGATACGACCGCCCGTATCTTTTTCTGGGACTGGATGTGGCGTGACGGAGCTTTCGAGAATGTCAGCACCAGTAACGAATCAAAAATTCGCTGGGGTATGAATGCGGTTGAAGTGATAGATGCCAGACATCAAGTCCCCTTCCGTTACTATCAATCGGGTTCACCCTTTGAGTATGACTTTGTCCGCAAACTCTACCTTGAGAAGAGGAAACTGGATGTTGCCAAATAGAAGCCAATTATAACGATAGCCTTTTGCACCAAAAACAAAGAAAGCCGGGAATTTCCCGGCTTTCTTTGTTTAATAGGAACCGTGTCACATGATCTTGGATCTTGTGAGTATCGTTGTCAGCAAAATCAACCCCGGTGTAAGTTTTCGTCCGACAATTATAACATCCACCTTGACACAAGGGTTATATTTGGTTATAAATAAGGTATGAACAAAATCGAATGGATCAGCCGGGCCCGCAAGCAATTAAAGAGGGTTCCGCAGATGTATCAACTATTAATTGTCGATGCTGTTGATTCCTTGACCCCCAACCGGCTGAGCACTGGAATAACGTCGTAAGCTTAAAGCAGCATAGATACGACTACCGTATGCGCGTGGGTCGTTACCGGGTCTTGTTTGATTTTGACGGGGAACCTAAAATTGTAGGGATTCAGGAGGTAAAAAAGAGAGATGAGCGCACTTACTAGACACATAGATCATCAGATAATTGAGATGAACGGGCAACCGGCTTTTGCCGTGGTGCCGATGGCTCAATTTAAAAAGCTGGCCGAGCAGTATACCCCCGACGAAAGTGAAATTATATTCCCACATGAGGTGGTTAAGGCCAACGTCAAGGGCGACTCGTTGATTAAAGCCTGGCGCGAATATCTCGGTTTGACCCAGCAAGAGTTAGCGGATCGTCTGAAGATAAGTCAGCCAGCTTTGGCAAAGATTGAGAAGCCGGATGCCAACCCGCGCCACAGCACTCTCCAAAAGATTGCGTCTGCACTCGATCTTTCGGTGGAACAGCTAGAAGAGTGAGCCATGCACGGTTCTCGCCTCTTAAAGAACGACCCCATTTAATGCCAGAATAAATGGGGAATACCCGAACATGATGAGGACTTCGGCCAGACTCTGGGTCATTAAAAGCATCACGAACCAGTGCCCGGCTGGAGACGGGAATAGCGCTGGCCAACCGGGGGCCATTGCAACTCATCATTGAGAATATAGATCACAATCCAACCCGTAAGCTCCTTGTCGTTATCAATAAACGGATTATGTCCGGTATGATCAAAACGGTGTACCCGATGCAGGAGATTGTTCTTTTGCAGGTATTCCCAGACTTTTTCACCATCGACGGCCAAATCTTGAGTCCCATAAAAGAGATCAAGAGTCTGGTAATTTGCTTTTTTCAGATCAAGTTTGGACTGCAGCCTCAAAATATTAAATACCCCTCGGGTTGGAGCAACCGGATAGAGGTAATATTTTTTTGCGGCCTGCTCGTCTAACACATCTACGGCTCCACTTCTATTTTTCTGCTTCTTCATCGGCAAAAGAGGGATTATCCAGGGAATCACTTTGGCGAGAAAAACACTTTTCGCCAAGTAGCGGTGAATCTTTTGCGTATTACTCGGGAAAATTGCCGGTGCCGCAAGAATCAGATGTTTTACCGGTCGAATCTGCGAAAGATATAGAGCCAGTAAACCACCAAGAGAGTGACCAATAACCGAGATATTTTTGTACTGGGTATCAAGCACGTCATACAACTCCGTCACCTGCCTGACCCATTCGTCTTCGCTAAGAGTGAAAAGCAACTGGATGCGATTAACCCCAAAGCCATAGATAAGAGGAGCCTGGTAATCAACCTCATTTTCATCAAGCTCCTTGATCAGTTCATCAAAAATCATAGGAGAAGAGATAAAGCCGTGCAACAGGATAACCACATGCTCTTTCTTTTCATGAAAAGAGCGGTGCAAGGGTTTACATTTATCAAGAATAAAAGTTACCGCATCAGAATTTTGTGTGCCAATCACTTTTCGGATCTGGCGAAACCCCATAAAAATGGAGTAGAGTCGAATCAAGACCAGGCCTAGCCCTGATAATAACAGCACCAGTAAAACTTTCTGGATGATCTCATCTGTAGCATCACTTTGCTCAAAAGAGAAAAAACAGGCCAGGGCAAAAATAGCGAGCAGAGCCGCCATAGTTTTAAGCACTTGCCGGGTAAATATCCGCCTTCTCCCAACTTTAGAGGCGTCAACAGTTTGGGTTATATTTTGTCCGTTATTCATTGTTACCTTTTGACAACAAAACTATCTAATATAAAATATGTTGCCAACTAATAATGTTTATTGCTATTGGTGTCAACCGATCATCATGGCCTATATTTGCCCTATAAAGAGTCTTGGAAAACTTTATGATTAACTTTTGTTAAGGATTACGCTCGCAATGCGAAAATATCTTCTACCTCTTCTGCCCCTTCTTCTTCTCCTGACTGCCTG
Source organism: Candidatus Tharpella aukensis (assembly GCA_021163445.1). Classification (GTDB taxonomy): domain Bacteria; phylum Desulfobacterota; class Anaeroferrophillalia; order Anaeroferrophillales; family Tharpellaceae; genus Tharpella; species Tharpella aukensis. The sequence continues at coordinate 2,889 of JAGGWR010000330.1, read as the reverse complement.
CGGGGCCAAGGCCCTGGCTCCGGTGGTTTTTGAGGCTCCTTCACGGCGCATTAATTATCTTAGCGAGATAAAACCTATCCTCGATAAACGCTGCGTTGTCTGCCATTCCTGCTACAACTCCCCTTGCCAATTGAAATTCAGCTCCTACGAAGGAGTGGATCGGGGCGCCACCAAGAAAAAAATCTACGACGGCACCCGGCTTACGACCATGGATCCGACCCGCCTCTTTATTGATGCCCAGAGTACCGAAGAGTGGCGGCAGAAGGATTTTTTCACGGTAACCGAGAGCACCGCTGAAAAAGGACATAACAACTCCACTATGTTACAACTGCTCTCGCATAAAATGAAGCATCCTAAAAGTGTGGGAGAATATTTTTCGGAAGAAAATGATCTCACCTGCTCGGCTACCGGGATTGAACTAGGGGGCTATCTCGCTAAACATCCCAACCAGGGCATGCCTTTCGGCTTTCCGCCATTAACCAAAGAGGAATTTAATCTTATCGCGGGCTGGCTCAGTCAAGGAGCTAAAGGGCCGACCTTAGTTGAACAGGCGGCCTTGGTCACCCCCTCGGCAACCGACCAGCTGGAGATCAACAAATGGGGAAACTTCCTAAACCGGGCTGATGCCAAACACGCAATGACGGCCCGTTACCTCTACGAACATCTTTTCCTGGCCCAAATCCGCTTTTCCGGCAACGACTACTATGAACTGTTACGCTCGACCACCCCTGCTGGCGAACCGGTAGAACTTATAAATACAGTACGCCCTTATGATGATCCGAAAGTAGAAGTTTTCTACTACAGATTTCGTAAGATCCATGCGACCATCGTCCATAAAACCCATATGGTTTTTGCGCTTAATGATGCGGTGCTGGCTCGTTTCAAAGAACTCTTCATCACACCTGACTGGCTCCAAAAGCCCCATCGAATGAGCTATGAGCAGCAGGCGGCCGCCAATCCTTTTTTGACTTTTGAACAGATTCCGCCCCGTTCACGCTATCAGTTTCTCTTAGACAACAGTACCTACGTCATCAGAACCTTTATCCGGGGGCCGGTCTGCAAAGGACAGATCGCCTTAAATGTTATCAACGACCATTTCTGGGTCATGTTCCTGGATCCTGATCATGATTTGAGTGTGCAGTATCCAGGCGTTTTGAAGTTTCAAAAAGATAATCTCAGAATGCCAATCGAAAAGGGCAGCGATTTCAAACTCGTCGATGTTATCCGCAACAGCTACCAGAAAGATGTCGTTAACTACTATCAATACCGCCAGGATTTTTACATGACCCATAACTATAAGGGCATGGGCTATGAAGCTGTCTGGCCGGGGAATCGGGCCGCAGATGCACCGCTGCTCACCATCTACAGACATTTTGACAGCGGCACGGTGCGGCGCGGGGCACTGGGAAATCTGCCCCGGACGATGTGGGTTATCGATTATCCCCTCTTTGAGCGCATCTATTATGCCCTGGTCGCCGGATTTGACGTCTTCGGCAATGCCGGGCACCAATTGATGGTGCGCAGATACATGGATGCCCTGCGGGTCGAGGGAGAGAGCAACTTACTTGAGTTTATGCCCGGCGAAAAGCGCCGTAACCTCATGCAGGCGTGGAATAAAGGAATCAAACTCGACTCGCTTGACTACTATAATTCAGCGATGCCGGCCCAAATTTCGTTTAGCAGCGATGACCCTAAACGAGAGTTTATTGAGCACCTTATCAAGCACCATTTCCGTCCCGACTGTGAAATCAGGTTTGACCCGGTAAACTACATGGCCGCCAACCAACTATATCCTGAACTACCTAAAGAGTACAAAACGACGGATCACCTCATGCAGGGTTTCAGGGCCACGGCCCGGCCCGGCACCGCCATGGTCAAAAACGTTAACAACCATAATGCCAACCTGGCCTATGTCCGAATCCGGGTTAACGAAAAAGATGACCGGGATGACGTGGTGATCTCAATCGTCGTTAACCGCTGGCACGACAATGTCGCCGTAATGTTTTCCGAGGATGAAAATCTCAATCCGGAGCTCGACAACATCGATTTTATCGAGGGTTTCATCGGCTCCTACCCCAACTATTTCTTCGATGTGAAGCTAAAGGATCTACCCGAATTTTTGCAGATGATGAACCATTTTGAGACAGATAAAAATGGTATGGAGGAGTTAAAGAAGTTCGGCGTCAACCGAGCTGATGATAATTTTTGGGACTATTTTGACTGGTTCCAAAAACGTTTCTTCGAAGAACAACCGATCCAGGCCGGACTATTTGACTTAAACCGCTATTATTTCAAAGCCTACGAATAACAAACCTCCAGAGATGGGAAAGTTCCAATCATGGATATACTCCGTGGTAGTCGACTCAAATCCTTTTTTTAGTCCCTGACCTTTTCTTTCAGCTCCCCAACCTGCCGCCGCAAAAGATCAATATGGTGACGCAAGCCATAAAGTTCCGCCGCATAGGGAAGGGGAACTCTAATCTGGCGCACCTCATTCTCAATCTCGTTTATGCGGACAAAAAAAGCCTTTACCGCACTTTTTGTCGGTTCCCGGCGAACTTCATAATCAAGACTCTGCAAAGTATCGTACCAACGATAGATGCGGGAACGCATGCGCCAGCGGTAGGTCAGCGGCAAAATCTTAAACAGCGGTATTAACAAAGCCAGTAGAGGTAACAGCAACAACTTCAAGCGATCAAACTGAATCGCAATCCAGAAAGGCAGATAACGCTGCATAAAGGGAACGCCCAAACGATAAAAGCGGTCGGCATCGTCACTTAAAGGAAAATCAAGATATTCAGCTGATGGAAACTGACGACGATAGCTGTTGAGTAAAGAACCCTTGCCGTGTACCTGAGCAATCACCTGAGTCAATAAACCGGCCAGAGC